>JANNOU010000219.1:0-28260 GCA_031399305.1 Leptolyngbya sp. SOY_34_metabat_272 | reverse complement strand
GGCTTTGACCGCATCATTGCCCGCGCCTGCGAGGACTAAGTCGTCGCCGAAGCCACTGTCGATCGAGTCGCCACCCGCGAACCCATACACAACCTCAGCGCCCTCGCCGCCGTCGAGCGAGTCGCTCTCCTCGGTGCCCTGAACGTGATCGGGGCGATCGGCTGGAGTTGCGTGCTATCGACCTGAAAGTTGAGCGTGACCTCAGAATCGGGTCGGCTCTGCAGCGCAAATTCAAAACTCAGCGGATCAGGGACATTGCTTTCGCTGACGCCGATCAACGTAGTCGGCAGGGTGACGCCCGGTGGCAAAGCGTCAACCACCTTGATGTTATCAACCGCCCAAAGATAGGACCAATTTCCATCAAAACGAAAGCGGATTTGAGCGTTTTCAGCACCCGCCAACTCATCGGTCAGATCTAGAGTTGGCGAGTTAATCAGATAGCCGCCAGTAGCCGATGAGTAAACCGATTGCCACTGGACGCCGTCCGTGGAAGCTTCGATGAAAATCTCGCTGGCATTGACCCCGCCACCGATTCCGCCGTAGACCTGATCGAATTGGAGGAAAACGCCAGGAGCCTCTGAAGCATCAAAAACCGGAGACTCCAAAGCAATGTCTTCAACAACGCCATCATCAGAGAGGAAATCGCTGTCGTAGACTGCAACCGGGTCTGAAAATCCCGGATTGAACGGCTCACTGATTTCTGAACGATTGCCCGGATTGTCAAATCGCCAGACATCTGTGACGGGGTTCCCTTCAAGCACCGTGGTCTGCCAGCCGGTTGGGGGTGTAGAACCGCCGGCACCTGAGAAATCTTCTTCGAGCAGAACCTCGCCTTCCTCGTCTGCCAACACCGAGTTGTAAGCAGCCAGCGCGGCAGGTGTAAAGGCCAGCGCGGCAACTCCGCCCGTGGTTACATCTAGCGTCCAGTTGCCACCTTGCGATGCACTGCCGACGGGCGTCGTGGAGGCCGCGATGTTGGCTCCGACTAAGGTCTGGAACTGCTCAATCAGAGCGGCTCCTAGTTCGCCTGCAGCAACGCGGCAACCATAGAGCAAAAGCTCAGCCCCCTGGCTCAGAGCCTGTTTCCACTGCTGTACTGAGTCCCGGTACTGCGGTAACGTAGCGGGACTGAGCTTCGCCTGGGCCAGCGAAAGCACTCCCGGACTGCCATGCGAGACGATATGCAAGCTCTCGACACCGCTGCGCTGTGCCAGCGCCCAGGTGATCTGAGCCACGCCATCCTCAGCCGGATCGAGAAGGATAACCTCGGTCTGCGGCAGCACACCCGCCATTAAGCTCAGGGGATCCGACACCGCTGGATCGATGAACACTAAGCGGTTGAAAATTGAGACGGTAGATGGCATTACGTTTCGTAGTGGTAGATGGGACGGATCCGTAAAAATGCGCAAGGAAAAACCGGCTGCCTTGGGTTCGTAAACCCATGACAGTCCCCAGAGTTCGCTGCAAAAAATCAACGGCTCAGAACTAGCATTCTGCTGGGGTCTTGGCAGAAATCAGCGTCGCTTGCTCAACACTCGTTGGCTAAATACTCTTTCACTCCACCTGGAGCCGCCTCAGGTCGTCAGGAGCACACCGCTCTTAACTTGAAGAGAGGATTGAACCCCCATCGGTGATTGGAGTGTGCCGCAAAGTTTGCGGGGTTATTCCAAATGCCATCTTGGTTACTCTGCAAACCAAAAACTGTATTCTGAAGTACAGAACGTAAGGCTTGTGGATCATTGCCAAGACTCGGTGAATCAGTTAAGCGCAAGTGTGAAAATTTGATGAGGCCATGTAACCGTCATCATCTGGACTTATAAACTTTTGAGGAGCTTCTGTGCAGTCGATTGACAGATTGGTCACTACCTTTGTGCTCTTCACCGTCTTGACCAATGAACTTGTGCAAGCTCAACCGGCGACCCTAGCCGATCTGCCAGCGGGCAGCTACCGCTATGAAGCAACTCATGTCTCTTCAGGCGCAGAGCCTAGCCAGCTACTGCTCTGGAAGCGGGGACACACGGTGATTGGCGTGCAGAGTCGTTCTGCCACCGCCAAGTTCTGTTTCAGAGGTTTTGTTGAGCAAAATCGAATTGTGAACGCCACACGGGTTGCTCCGCCCTACGCGCCCGATTCCCGGTGGGAAGCTCTGCGGGGCGATGCCTTTAATCTAGATGACTACCGCCGCTCTGAGCGAGCACTCACTGAGGGCGACCAAGCCGCTCTGCGCCAGTGCTTTCAGGTATTCTGGCGCTGATCTGCCCCTGGCTTCACAGGGACAGCAGCGCATCTTTGAGCGCGTAGACCACCGCCTCCTGCTCTGGGGGCAGCAATTCGGGGAACATCGGCAGCGACAGGACCTCGCCAGCAACCTGCTCGGCTACCGGAAAGCTACCTGGCCCCTGCCCTAGCGCCGCATAGACTCGCTGTAGGTGCAGGGGCACGGGATAGTAGATCATCACGCCAATCCCTTGCTGGTGAAGGTTTGTCCGCAGCCGGTCCCGCTCGGGGACGCGGACAGTGTACTGGTTCCAGACGTGCAAACCGCCCTGCACTGGCGCGGGTCGTTGCACAGCCTCTAGAGGTTGGAAGAGCTGGTCATAGCGCCGGGCTACCCCCTGACGCAAGACATTCCAAGTCCCCAGATGCCTCAGCTTCACCCGCAATAGCGCCGCCTGCAACGCATCCAGACGACTGTTCATCCCAACCCGATCGTGAAAATAACGCTCGCGCATGCCATGGTCTTTCAGCGTGCGCAGCTGCTGAGCCAGTTCAGGGTCATTGGTGGTCATCATGCCGCCATCACCGCAACCGCCCAGGTTCTTGGTGGGGTAGAAGCTGAACGCACCGATCTCCCCAAAGCTGCCCACCCTCTGGCCCGCCCAGCAGGCCCCGGTCGCTTGGGCACAATCTTCGACCACACGCAGATTGTGGGCGCGGGCTAAGTCCATCAGCCGGGTCATGTCCAGCGGGCGGCCAAACAGATGCACCGGCACAATCGCCCGCGTCCGCTCGGTGATCGCCGCCGCTAGCTGGTCGAGGTTCAAATTGAAACTGTGTGCTTCAATGTCCACAAACACTGGCACCGCGCCCGTCCAACTGATCGCCTCCGCTGCTGCAATAAAGGTGAACGGCGGTGTGATCACCTCATCACCCGGCCCTATCCCCAGAGCGCGCAAGGCCAGGTACAGCGCATCGGTGCCAGAATTACAGCTCACCGCATATCGGGTGCCGATGTAGCTGGCGAACTCAGCCTCCAGCGCCTCCACCTCCGGTCCGCCGATGTAGCGACCCGACTTCAGCACCGACAGTGCTGCCGCGTTGAGTTCCTCCGCTAGAGTCTCGTACTGCGCACTGACATTGAAAGACGGGATCATGCTCACACCTGAACGCTACCCTGGCGATAAAAACTGGCAACTAGCCTATCAGGCCGAGAGGGATTTCAAACCCTTCAAGATGTCACGAAATGCCTGCCCACGATGGCTGATCTGTCGCTTGAGTTCCGGCGGCATCTCGGCAAAGCTCTGCTGATACTGCGGCACATAGAACACGGGGTCATAGCCGAAACCATGACTCCCCCGAGGTGTGTGCAAGATCTCGCCTTCGCAGATTCCCGTCTGTTGCAGCGCGATTGAGCCATCGGGGCGAGACACCGCGACAGCACACACGAAGCGGGCCACGCGGTTGAGCTCATCGCCTACCTCCAGCAGCAAGCGCTCGATGCGCTCAGCATCGGTCCGTCCATAGCGAGCTGAGAAAATACCTGGCGCTCCATCGAGCGCCTCGACCTCCAAACCCGAGTCGTCAGCGATAGCCCACTCGGCCGTTGCCCGCGCCACTTGTGACGCCTTGAGACAGGCATTGGCCAAGAAGGTCTCTCCTGTCTCCTCAATCTCCAACTCATCGGGCTTGAGCAACAGCTCCCACTGTCCCTCGTCGAGTAAGTCGGTCAGCAGCTCCTGAAATTCCTGGAGCTTGCCGAGATTACTAGTCGCCAGCACTAGTTGCGGCATGAACCCTCTGGAAGCGCACAACTAGCCCAGGATACTATAGGCTGATGTCTCGACTAGATGGGGAGTTCCAGCGGCAAAGCATGGCAGATACTCCAGGCGATTGGCGAGTCCGAGGACTCCGAGGCGCAACGACCGTTAGCCACAATTCGGCAGAAGCGATCACCGAGGCAGTGGAAGAGCTGCTCGAGGCCATAACAGCTCAGAATTTGGTGGACCCGGCTGAAATCGTCAGTATCACCTTCTCGGTCACACCGGACCTAGACGCTCTATTCCCCGCTGCTGTGGCCCGCCGCCGCCCAGGATGGGAGCGAGTGCCGCTGCTAGACGTGCAGCAGATGCGGGCCAGAGCAGGGTTAGAGCGCTGTATCCGAATTTTGATCCATCTCAACACACCCCTGCCGCAGCACGCCCTCCGTCCGGTCTACCTGCGCTTGGCGGCCCAGTTGCGTCCAGACCTGGAGTTCTCATCGGCTGGCTTTAGCTAGGCAGTTGGGTCTGTTCCTCGCTCGCCAGCTGCTTCTGGGCAAAGTACTGACTCAGAAAAGTATTGACGGCCGACAGCAAAAGCGCCCCAAAAATCGCAGACCAGAAACCCTGGACCACAAAGCCGGGCGACACCAGCGACGCTACCCAGAGACTGGCTCCGTTGACCACAAACGAGAACAGGCCCAGGGTCAAAAAGTTTAACGGTAGTGTTAGGAGGCGAAGCACAGGTCGGACAAACGAGTTCACCAGGCCGATCACCACCGCTGCGATTAGCGCCGCTGCGAATGTGCTGATCTCAATTCCTGGAATCACCATGTCCACTACCAGCAAACTCAGGGCCGTTGCCAGCCAGGTGAAAAATTGAGCAACCATGGGACCTTTCCCTCAAGACTTTGTAGTATTCACCACAATCTTCTTGCTGGTTTGTCTGCTCATCATCCATACAGAGACAGAGATTGGGCCTCAACGCCCAACCAGACTGGGAACCTTGGTCAGTGTTGACCTGCTCGCTCAGCAGGCCATTGCCCTTTGGAAGGGGTTCCCCAGACCTTCACCGTTCGCCCTCCACCACCAAACCCTATGAGCGCCCGCACCCTGCTGATCCACTTCTGTCTTGCTGCGTTGACCGTCTCGGTCACCTTCGCCTTGCCCATCGAGCTTGATCCCCAGGCCGTGCGTCTGGCGTTGGCGCGGCCTACCAGCCAGCAAACGCCTCATCCTGGCAGCTGATGCTCTGTGCTCAGGGTCACAGGAGGGGGTCTACCCTATCACTAGGCCGGATGCGGACTCTGCCTAAGATGGAAGTCTGACTCGCTACCAGGGTGCATGACTCATAGCGTCCGGTTCTGTTACCAATCGTCTGTTTCCGCCTGTCCCAGGCGTGTGTGACCTGCACAGGAGTGTGGAGTTATGTTCAATGCAATTGAAATCTTGATTGACGGTTTTGTGCGTCAACTCAAGGAAGGCTATCGGCGTACCTACGGGGGCCGTAAGCATGACTACGAGGACATCATCGGCTGGGTGGGCAGCATGGCTCTGGAGAACATCGCCAACAGTGATGCCCTCTATCACAATGTCGAGCACACAATCCTGGTAACCCTGGTCGGTCAGGAAATTCTGCGGGGCAAGCATATCCGCGAGGGCGGCGTCTCCTGCGAGGACTGGCTGCACTTCATCATCTCTCTGGTCTGTCATGACATTGGCTATGTCAAAGGCGTTTGCCTGCCTGACCGCGACAGTGTCTACGCCACAGGCCGAGAGGGGGGCTTGGTAACCCTGCCGCTGGGATCTTCGGATGCGGCCCTGACCGCCTACCACGTGGACCGGGGCAAACAGTTCATCGACGAGCGCTTCGGCGGCCACAACTTGATTGACGCCGAGGTGATCAAGCGCAACATCGAACTCACCCGTTTCCCGGTGCCCAAAGAGGAAGACCATCAAGACACCACCCAATACCCCGGCCTGGTGCGGGCGGCGGATCTGATCGGCCAGCTCAGCGATCCCCGCTACCTCAAAAAGATCAGCGCCCTGTTCTACGAGTTTGAAGAGACCGGCGTCAACCAGGCGCTAGGCTATCGCCATCCCGGCGATCTGCGCCGCAACTACCCGACCTTCTACTGGAAGGGGGTTTATCCTTACATCAAAGATGCGTTGCGCTATCTGTCGTTGACCCAGCAGGGTAAGCAGATCACCGCCAATCTGTACTCCAACGTGTTCATGGTGGAGCACGAGCAGATCATGCAAGAGCAGGAGACCAAGCCTAGACCGGAGACGCCTCTGGTGGAAGCCGTCGCTCACTAGCCGCGACCTCCAGCCGGTGGGTATGCTGGGGACGGCTCTCAGCCCAGTTGGCTGAAACTTTTCAGGCTCAGTAAGCTCTATGCGTCCGTTTGGTGTGTGCTTCTCGGCGGTTGCTGTCCGCTTGAGGCTGTTTTTAGCTGCATTGGTGCTGGGCTGTTTGCTGATCCCAGCGCCACCCGTCTGGGCGCGGCAGGCTCCCCCGGCAGCAGGGAGCTTCGACTTAAAACCGTATTTGGAGCGGGTACAGCAGCGGATCACCGAGTTTCAGCTGAGCAACGGCATGAAGTTCATCGTGATGGAGCGCCACGAAGCGCCGACCGTCTGGTTTCAAACCCATGTGAATGTGGGCGGCGCGAACGAACAGCCCACGCAGACGGGCATCGCTCACTTCTTCGAGCATCTGGCGTTCAAAGGCACTAGCCGCATCGGCACGCAGGACGCAGCCCGCGAGCAGCAGCTATTTAAGCAAATGGACAGCCTTGATCAGCAGTTGCGCAGCGCTCGCAACCAGGCAGACTCGCGGCAAATCGCCCGTCTGGAGCCCGAGTTGCGGCAGCTCAAGCAACAAGCGGCGGCACTGGTGAAGCAGGGCGAGTTCAGCGAGGTCGTCAGCCGGGAGGGCGGGGTCAATAGCAACGCCGCCACGTCCAAAGACGCCACCTGGTACGTCTACAATTTCCCCGCCAACAAGCTGGAACTCTGGATGTCACTGGAGTCAGAGCGCTTTTTAGATCCGGTATTCCGCGAATTTTATGAGGAGCGCGATGTGATCCAGGAAGAACGGCGGCGGGGCACCGATAACAGCCCGACCGGGCAACTGTTCAACCGCCTGTTGGCCACCGCCTTTACGGTCCACCCCTATCGTGACAGCACGATCGGCTCGCAGGAAACGATTCAGAGCCTGACGCGTCCGATGGTGCAGCAGTTTTTCCGGGATTACTACACACCGCACAACATGACTTTCGCGATTGTCGGCGATGTGGACCCCAAGCGGGTCCGCGAGCTGGCACAGATCTACTTTGGGCGCTTTCAGGATCGGCCCAGCCTGCCGGATCCCAAACAGGCCGAGCCGCCTCAGACGCAGCCCCGCAATTTCACACTGCGAGGGCCTTCGCAGCCCTGGCTGGCGGTGGCCTATCATCGCCCAGCCCTGAGCGATGCCGACGACGCCGTGTACGACGTGCTCAACGGCGTGCTCAGCGCCGGGCGGACATCGCGACTCTATCGCTCGCTGGTTCAAGAGCAGCAGCTGGTGCTGAGTGTGGACAGCTTTGATGGCTATCCCGGCAACAAGTTTCCCAATCTATTGGTGCTCTATGCCCTGCCAGCCAGTGGCCACGACGTTGCTGAGGTGGAAGCCGCGTTGCAGGCGGAAACTGATCGGCTGGTCCGGGAGCCCGTAGCGGCGGCGGAATTGGACCGTGTGCAGACGCAGCTGCGGGCCAGTGTGCTGGGCATGCTGCGCTCCAACCAGGGCATGGCTGGGGCGCTGCTGGAGTACGAGACCAAAACCGGTGACTGGCGCAATTTGTTTCAGCAAGTCGCGGCCTATGCAGCAGTCACGCCCGCTGACGTTCAGCGGGTGGCCCGTGCCACCTTCCGGCCTGAGAACCGCACGGTTGGGCGGCTGCTGCCGGTCGGCACGGCGGCTAGGCGCGATAGCTCCGCATCCGTGCAGTGAGACCTATGAGCAAACTTGTCTTTCCCCGCTGGCTATTGGCCATCCTGTTGCTGGGCGGCCTGCTGCTGAGCCATCCGGTGTGGGCGACGGCGGCCCCGCGTCACTACACAGAGCTGAGCTATCCGCCGCTACCGCAGCTGACAATCCCGCAGCCGACGCGCCTGACGCTGGACAATGGCCTGATAATCTACCTGCTGGAGGATCACGAGCTGCCATTTGTCAGCGGTTCGGTGATGGTGCGCACGGGCAGCCGTTTTGAACCGGCAGACCAGGTCGGGCGGGCTTATCTGGCGGGCGACCTGCTGCGCGGCGGCGGCACGCTCCAGCACCCCGCCGCCGAGCTGGATCGGCTACTAGAGGAGCGGGCGGCGGCGATTGAGTCGGATGTTGGCACGGTGGCGGGTAGCGCCAGCTTTTTCTCGCTGACCGAGGATGCGGATTTCGTGCTCGGCCTGTTTGCGCAGGTGTTGCGGCAACCGGCGTTTGCTCAGGACCGGCTGGAGTTTATGAAGCAGCAGTATCGCAGCAGCATCGCCCGGCGCAATGACGATCCCAATGGCATTGCGGGCCGCGAATTCCAGAAACTGATCTACGGCCCCGAAAGCCCCTATGCTCGCACCGTAGAGTATGAAGACTTGGACCGGATCACGCGGGCGGATCTGATGCAGTTTTATCAGCGCTGGTTTCAGCCCAACAACCTGATGCTGGGTGTGATTGGCGACTTCAACACGCCGGAGATGGTCGCCAAGCTGAAGCAACGGTTTGGCGACTGGCCTGCACCGCCCAATTTTCGGGTGCCGCCGCTGCCACTGGTGCAGGATCGGTCCCCAGCGGGTGTGTTCTTGGTGGAGCGCCCGCAACTGACGCAAAGCTATGTGCAAATTGGCCAGCTGGGCGGGCAGCGCCGGGATGCAGACTATGTACCGCTGACGGTAATGAACGATGTGCTCAATGGCCTCAGCGGGCGTCTGGTGAAGGATATCCGTTCGCGGCAGGCGCTGGCCTACTCGGTCTATGGCTACTGGAGCGCCAATTTTGACTATCCGGGGACGTTTGTGACGGGCGGCGAGACGCGTTCTGAAACGACCGTGCAGATGATCCGCTCGCTGATCCAGGAGGTGGAGCGGCTGCAACGGGAGCCAGTCTCGCCTCAGGAGTTGCAGCTGGCCAAACAGAGTACGCTCAATTCCTTCGTGTTCAACTTCGAGAATCGTTATCAGACCTTGTCTCGCCTGATGCGCTACGAGTACTTTGGCTATCCGCAGGACTTTATTTTCCAGTACCAGCGTGGCGTGCAGGCGACCACGGCGGCGGATATCCAGCGAGTGGCCCGAGCGCATCTCAAGCCCGACCAGTTTACGATCTTGGTGGTAGGCAACGTGCAAGGCATTCAACCGCCGCTGAACACCCTCAAGCCAGGGGCGACGGTACAGGCCATCGACATCACCATTCCCACGGCAACGGCGGTACAACCGCTCCCCGGCACTGTCCAGCCTGGGGCGAGCCCGCCCTGATCCTGACCAGGCTTGCAGGGCTTGGGCGAGGCGTTGCCGCAGACCTCCCGAGGCTTGTAGCGGTTAGGCGAGGGTCTGTCGCAGACTTCACGAGGCTTGCAGGGCTTAGGCGAAGACGGGTAGGGAATGTCCCAGGTTCTGCGGCATTCCCCACCAACGTTTTAGGAGTCCTCACGAGAGTTGAGAGGAGCTGGCGAGGCAGGTCTCAGTGAAAAATCTGCTTGAGAAACGAAACGCGAGAAATCACCAGATAGTCCAGTAGCAGCACGGCCAACAGCGACATGCCAACGAGCGGAAAGAGCACACCCAGCCCACAGATGATTACAACTGCTCCTTTCCACAAGGGGAAGTTCTTGGGCATGGGTGGCACGCCGAGCTGACCGGCGGGGCGGCGCTGCCACCACAGCACCGTGCCGGTGACCGACAGGCCGATCACCACCAGACAGGCCAACAGCATCAGCAACTGGTTCAGTGGCCCAAAATAGGTGCCCATGTGCACGGCGATGCCCAGCGAGACGACTTTGGGGACGAAGCCGTACTGCTGCCAGCGCACGTCCGCCAGCACTTTGCCGCTGTACTGGTCGATATGTAGGGTGGCACTTTGGGTAGGGTCGTCAGCGTCGAGCGCAGCAGTGTACACGCCTTCTGGATCGGTGGGCAAGCTCACGCTGAACCCGGCGGGCACCGCTTTGGCTTGGGCTAGGGCGATCACAGAATCCAGATTGACGGCGGTTGCGGGCGCGATGCTGTCGGCGGGGATGGCAGCTGGGTTCTGGTTGCCTTGGTGCTGCGCGTGTTCGGTGGGGCTCGACTGAGGCAGCGGCACTTGCTCGGCAGCCCAGGGCACCAGGTGCGCCCCATTCTGGTTGAGCGAGCCGGTCATCAGGGTGGACTTGGGCACGTCGTTCCACAGTTGTGCCGGGTAGCGGTTCCAGATTTGGGCGAACTGGTCGCCCCAGAAGCCGGACCAGGGCAGGCCGGTCAAAATCAAAAAGCCCACGAGCAGCGAGCCGTAGAAGCCAGGTACGGCGTGCAAGTCGCGCCAAAAGACTTTGCGGTCACGGGTCCAGAGGCGCGGCAGGAGCGTGCCCCAAACGCTAGCGCCTTTGCGCGGCCACCACAGATAAAGGCCTGTGAAGATCAAGACCAAGCCCCAACAGGCTGCCAACTCGATGAGATAGTCACCGACCGGGCCAATCATCAGTTCGCCGTGGATCTTGCGGGCGATGGCTTGCAGGTTGTTCTCTTGGTCGCGCTCGCCCAACACCTGGCCAGTGTAGGGGTTCACAAAGGCCGTGAGCGTGCGCCCGTCTTGGGCAGTCAGTCCAACCTCGGCGCTGCGATTGGCAGCATCACTAGGCCGGAACGTGGTGAGCTTGGCAGCCGGGTAGGCGTCGCGAATCACGTCAAGCTGCTGGGTGTAAGCTAGCGCTGCGCCTGAGGGGGACACATACATTAGGTTGCGATACATCACCGAGTCCAGCTGGGGCTTGAATAGGTAGATCAGGCCGGTCAGCGCTAGGATCAGCATGAAGGGCACGATCAGCAGGCCTGCGTAGAAGTGCCAGCGCCAGATCACGCGGTAGAAGTGGTTGACGGGGGTGATCTTGGCAAGTCCGGTTAGCATGGCGTTCGCTCCTGGGCTCTAGGTTTCGGGGCGGGCAAGACGCGACAAACTCCCCCAGCTAGCCAGGCTGAGTGAATTCTGTCACTTTGACTCTCCCCCAAGAGGAAGGTTCAATCGTTACTAACTTTCCCGCAAGCGGAGAGATTTGTCAAAGGCGTGAGGTTCTGGACCTCGTTCCTGAGGTTTGGCGACGAATAGCACTGACCGAGGGGAGAAGGTGTAGCTAGGGGAGAGAGAACCCGGAATGGGGGGCGTTTGCCCCCCAAACCCCCCACTGGGGTGGGGGACGAAGCGCCTCCCCCAGACCCCCTGCGCATAGCCCTGGCGGCGCAGCAGGTCGATGACGATGCTGCTGCACTATCGAGAAGTTAGTAGATTTTGAGACTCGACCACGAGGTTCTGGGGCTCAGCCTTGCGGCTTCAAACCTCTCTCACCAATTTTCAAGGCTCGTGCGAGAGGCTCGGAACCTCGTGCACAAGGTTCCGAGCCTCGTGCGCGAGTTCCAGAGCCTCATTGCCGAGGTCGTGAGCTTTAAACCGCTGCGGCTAGATCTCAGCCACCGCCCGCTCAATCAACCGCCGCGCCAAGGTTTGAACGCCAGTGTGTGAGTAGTACTTGACTGAGATATCCAGAAAAGCACCCAGGTAATCCAATTTGTCTTTGGAGATCTCCACAAACTGCTGAAGATGGTCGACCACTTTCTCGGGGGTCAGCTTCCGAGCGCTAACAAAGTCACCCATCCAACCTTTGACCGAATCAAAGCTTTGGCTGATGAATCCCAATTGCCCTGCCGGATTGCCGCCGGGGATCAGCTCCCGCACCCCTTTGAACGTCTGATTGTGCTCCAATTCAGAAGGCGTCAACCTCTGAACCGTCGAGAGCCCCTTGAGAATGAAGTCAGGGCCGAGCGGAATCAGACCATCGAAGCACACCAACGCCGCCATCCGCATCAACGACTCGCCGCCATAGTCCCCCAGCGCCGCTAGGAAATCGCCAATACTATCGCCTGGAATGCCGTTGATCTGACAGAACGCCACCAGTTCAACCACCAGCTTCACGCATAGATCGATGCTCTGGGCCTTCTCCGGTTTGGGCGTGAGATTGCTCAAAAACCCCAAAAATGAAATGTCCTGCCCAATCTTATTGGCCATCGCCGCTGCTCCCAGTGCCCCCGAGGCGCTGTCAACGGTTTGATAAAGCCACAGGGCTCGCTGATAGCCTTGCGACTTGTCGTTGTAGAGGTAGACTGCTCGCTCGCCAATTTGTTGAATCAGGCTCTCATCGGTTTCGCCCGTTACCGCCCGGATTGTGTTAGTAAACCCCACCAGATTTTGCCACTCTCCGGGCACCGCAAAGTCGAGCGCCCGCAGGGCACGGACCGTCATGCCACTAGTCGGCAGCCCATCCACCAGCTCAAAAATCGATTTACTCATGCAAGCTCTCTCCGTTGAGTTGACGTGAGTTGACGGCTACTTTAAGTTGGACAAACCGCTGAGATCAAATCGTTGAATCCAGGTCCGCCGATCGGCTTTGGTAAAGGAGTTGTCACGTGAGAGCACTTTCACCTGATAGCGGTCAGCAACCAGTACTCCCGTTTGCGTTGCACCAATCTCTAAAGCCGGATAGCCGTTGACTGTTTCGGTGCTGCTTTTGTACTTCTGAGCTGCTGCTGGTAGGCTGATAGTATCGGAGATCGACAGCATCGCGACATCCTTACCATCCTTCTTCAGCTTCGCTTCTGCAAAGCCTTTTTTCTCCTGGCTGTAGACTCGATCGAAACCATCTGTCGGGTCTGGGAAAAAGCGGTTAAAGCTGCTGCCTTGCTCCGCGTTTTTGGCCACTGCTGGTTGCGCATTCGCTCGCGTACTATCCTGCTGGGCTTGGTCAAATTGAGAGGCAGTCTTGGGAGCACAGCTCGTCAGCAACAGCAAGACCGACAGGATCAGGGGAGCTAAAGCCTTGCGCCAGTTCGAAGAGAGCGTCATTATTTTCTCTACAGCTCAACTATGAGGTTGTACTTACGAAACCCGAGGCTCCTCGGAACAATCTACCCCCAATCTTACAGGGCATTCACCCTGTCACGCCTTGTGCCTGCTGGGGCAGATAAGCCAGGTAATTTTGCCGCCAATCTATCTGCAGACTCATAAAGCCCAGGCAACTCATTGGCTACTGTAGATGTTTTGCTCGGGCCTGCCTACTTCACGGCGTGAGGGCAGTGCTAGTTGAGCTGTTTACAAAACAAAACGAATTTGTTAAGTTTATTAAACGAGTAGCGCTCTGCTCGAAAGGCTCCCGTAGAGCGAACCTCTGCAAGGCAACGTTCGGCCGTCCTCAGGTTTTCTCATGCAAAGTGCACGTTTTCAGACCGGCAGGCGGCCCCCCACCGTAGCAGACTCGCTCTCAGGAGTTGTGATCTCTGCAATGATTTTAGGGCTTTGGCTCGTCAGCCTGCTCTGGCTCTGTGCTAGGGACGTCTCTGAGTTACAGGGGGGCTGGCTGACTCTCGCCGTTCTGCTGCGGACTTTCCTGCACACAGGGGTGTTCATCACTGCTCACGATGCCATGCATGGCACCATCGTTCCTCGGCATCGTAAACTCAACGATCTAATCGGTTCTCTGGCCGCCGCTGTCTACGCGTTGCTGCCCTACCGCAGGCTCCGAGCCAAGCACTGGCAGCACCATCGTCATCCTGCCAGCGCCGACGATCCCGACTTTCATGATGGCAGGCACAGCAATGTCCTGGCCTGGTATTTCAAGTTCATGCAGGGCTATCTGGATGCCCGGCAGCGCTTCATTCTGCTGGTGGGAATGAGTGTGCTTTTCTATGGCTTAAGCTTAGGACTGCACATTGCTACTGCTAACCTCCTGTGGTTCTGGATCCTGCCTATCCTACTGAGTTCGGTGCAGCTCTTTTATTTCGGGGTTTTCCTGCCCCATCGGCGTCCTGTGGCAGGGTACGACAATTGCCATCGGGCGAGTAGCAGTGGCTGGCCCGTTTTCTGGTCTTTTCTCAGCTGCTACAACTTTGGCTACCACTGGGAGCATCACGAGTACCCTGACCTTCCTTGGTACCGATTAGTCCCGCTCTACAAGCGGCCCGAGCCAGGCCAGAGCCCTTCTGAAAATGCGAACATAGGAATCTATCCCGATGCCAGTCGCAAGGGGAAACGATGGCACGCCTCAATCAACGCCGCTTCCAAAACGTGAGCGGAGACTTCTACGTCGACCAAACTTGTATTGACTGTGATACTTGCCGCTGGATGGCTCCGGAGGTGTTTCGCCGTGAAGGGGAGCAGTCGGCGGTTTATCATCAGCCCAGCAACGCAACCGAACGCCTCCAAGCGATGCAGGCCCTGTTAGCCTGCCCAACCGCGTCCATTGGCACGGTCGACAAACCCCAAGACATCAAAAGTGCGCAGCAGAGTTTTCCCCTGCCGATTGCTGGCCCGATCTACCACTGCGGCTATCACTCCGAGAAATCCTACGGCGCAGCCAGCTATTTGATCCAGCGATCCTCCGGCAACGTGCTGGTAGATTCGCCCCGCTTCGCCCCGCCGCTGGTCGAGCGTCTGGAAGCCATGGGCGGAGTGCGCTATTTGTACCTAACCCACCGGGATGATGTCGCCGATCATCAAAAATTTCAAGCGCACTTCGGCTGCAAGCGGATTTTGCACATTGATGATCTGACTAGCGAAACTCGTGGTGTGGAGATGCCGCTTTCTGGCTCCGAGACGGTTCAGCTCGCGCCGGATTTGCTGATCATCCCGGTACCCGGTCACACGAAGGGGCACACCGTTTTGCTTTATGCCAACCAGTTCCTGTTCACCGGCGATCATCTGGCTTGGTCGGCGCGCTTAAATCAGCTGGTTGGTTTCAGCGATCTCTGCTGGTATTCGCGCTCAGAATTGGTGCGCTCGATTCAAAAATTAAGCCAGTATTCGTTTGAGTGGGTGCTTCCTGGCCATGGCCGCCGTTACCATGCTGACCGCGAAACCATGCAGCAACAGCTCCAGGCAGGAATCGCCTGGATGACCGCCCAAGTTAAGGCATGATTTCACGCTCTAGCCGGCTCAGAGCTTCGTCAGGATTGAGGTGAGCTGCTGACGCAGTTGGCTATTTTCAGGCGGCGTTAAGTCCAGGGCCTTTTGCAGGTCGGTACGGGCGCTCTGGTTGTCGCCTAGGCGGTTGTAAACCAGGCCCCGACCGGCGTAGACCACCGGGTCCTGACTACCCAGCGCGATAGCGCGGTCGTAGAAGCTCAACGCCTGCTTCCAGGCCCCAGCAGATGCCTGAATGTTGCCGCAGGTATTATACGCGTCCAGATAACGTGGGTTGAGTTCGATCGCTTTTTGACAGGATTGCAACGCCTCTCCCAGCTTCTTCTGGTCGCGCAGTACGGCAGCACGGATATTGTAGGCAGCCGTGTATTGCGGGTTGAGCTGAATCGCCCGATTGAGATCTTGAAGCGCCGGGGCCAACTTACCCTGGAAGAAGTAGGCTGCTCCTCGGTTGTTGTAAGCCACGGGCTGCTCGGGGTCGAGTTTCAACGCCTCGGAGGCGCTGGTAATGGCCTGGCCCCACTGTCGAGCCTGCACCGCTAAGAAGCTCTCGCAGGTTTTGCCCAGCGCTGAGGTCGCAGCCTGGCTGACCACCACTTCACAGTCTGCCTTTGCCCCGTCATTGTCGTTCTCGACGGCTTTGAGCAGGGCATCACGGAATTTCGCCTGAACGTCCACGCTTGGCGTTGCCAGGGGCGTGGGGGCCGGGGTCAAGACCGCCACCTGCGGAGCTTCCGAGTTGGCGGTCATGCCGCGCATCGCCAGTCCTAGGCCGGTGAGCGCAACAACGCCAGCCCCAGCTGCCAACAGCGAGCGCCAAGGCAGGGGCCGACGGACATACGTCTGGGTTGGCGGCCCCGGAGCCGGAGCCACCAACTCGGTGGGGGCTCTGCTGAGCGCAGCAGGGCGCGGCGGCGCGGCGGCGGTCAAGCGGACGGTGGCTTGCGGGCTGGCCGTCAGGGCCGACTGCCGCACTCGATCCAGAACCTGTACGATATCGCTCACACTCTGTGGACGATCCTCAGGCAGCTTCGCCAAACAGGCCATGATCAAGTCGCTGAGAGCAGTGGGCAGATTCAGCGATTGCCCCAGTGCCGCCAACGACGAGGGTTGTTGCCTGCTGTGGGCGCGATACCAGTGAGCAAAGGAGTCTGAGTTGGCTCGCGAAGCCTCGACACTGCTGCGCAGCGGATGCACGCCCGAGATCATCTCGTACAGGATTAAGCCCAGACTGTAGATGTCGGAGCGGGCATCGAGTTCGTGGCCCTCCATCTGCTCGGGCGAGGCATAGGCTAGGGTCCCAATGAACGCCTGAGTTTGGAGGCTGATGGTTCCCTTCTCGCCCAGGAATTTAGCGATGCCGAAGTCCAGCAGCTTCACCAACTCGCCCAGGCTGGCGTCCTCAAGGACCGAAATGTTGGTGGGCTTGAGGTCGCGGTGCACTAGCGCCTGGTGTTGGCCCTCGATCACCAGCCCCGCATGCACCTGCTCCAGCCCCAAACAAATCTGGCGGGTCATGCTTAGGAAGCGCGACAGCGGTAGCGGACCCTCCAGCATGATCTCGCGCAGGGTGCAGCCCCGCAGATACTCCATTACATAGAAGGGCAGCCCTTGGTCGGTGAAACCGAAATCGCTCACGCGGACTACGTGGAGACTATGCTGGCTCAGCAGCGCGCAAGCCTGAGCCTCGCGCTCAAACCGCCTGCGGGTCATGGTGTCTGGCAGCACCTGGGTCAGCATTTTGAGAGCCACCGACATCTGGCCCAAAACCTGGTCTTGCGCCAGGTAAACCCGGCCCATACCGCCCTGACCGAGTAGGCTGATCAGCGTGTATCGTCCAGCGATCTGGCGACCAATCAAGGGGTCTGGAACAGGACTGAAGTCCGGAGGGGGAGAAACCACGGGCATCAGACTGGCTATTAACTACAACATCATAGCCAAGACGCACGCACCCTTCAGACCGGTTCCCCGCAGACTGGCGTTACCAAAACCGTAACCGTGGCTACGCAGAACCCCGGATAGTGTCAGAGTACCTGTAGAGAACCTAGCCCGATGACCTGTGAGGAGAAATGGGTATGCTCCCCCCTCTGAAACCATCCCTGTCCAGCCCCTGGCTGCGCAGACTGCCGCTGAGTCTGTGCGTTTTGAGCCTATCGTGGCTGGCATTGTCCCCCCTTTTGGCCCCCGTTCTGGCCGATGAACCACCGCGCCAGCGCCTGATCACGGTCAGCGGACGGGGCGAAGAATTTGTGCAGACCACCAAGGCGCAGATCCAGCTCGGGGTTCAAGTGCAGGGTCCTACCGCCCAGGAGGTCCAGCGCCAGGTGGCCGAACGCTCAGCGGCGGTCGTGCGCTTTTTGCAAGGCCAGCCAATTGAGCGACTGGAGACCACCGGCATCAACCTGTCTCCGACCTACGAGTACACGGACAACCGCCAGCGTCTGGTCGGCTATACCGGCCAGAACACGGTCAGCTTCCGCGTCGCCACCGACAAAGCGGGAAGCATCCTCGACCGGGCTGTGGCGGCGGGAGCGACGCGCATCGACTCGGTGAGCTTCATCGCGCCGGAAGCGGGCGTGCGCGAGGCGCGGGCAACAGCCCTGCGCGAGGCGGTGGAAGATGCCCGCGCTCAGGCGACTGTGGTGCTCGGGGCTCTGGGCTATTCCATGCAAGCGGTGCAGACGATCCAGGTCGAAGCGGGCGGAATTTCGCCGCCTGTCCCTTTCCCAGTCAACCGAGCGTTGCGGGCTGAGGCGGCCTCAGAGCCCACGCCCGTGATCGGCGGCCAGCAGCAGGTTCAGGCGACGGTGGTCTTGCAAATTGCCTACTGAACGCTCGCGGCTGAGCCGTTGACGCTGACGGCTTCTGCGTTCACGCTCTACGCAAGTCTGTTCACGGTGACGGCGAGCCCGCTGAGCGTGAGCGCAAGTCTAGTCACGGTGACGGTCAGTCTGGTTACAGGGAACGCGGCTCTTGCGAAGCCAAGACCGCACTGATCTGGTCTGCCAAGCGCAAAGGGCGAAAGGGTTTGGCGAACACCGCCGCAACCTCCAAGGCGGCAAAACTCTCCTGATCGGCCGGTTGAACCTTAGCCGTCACCAGAATCACCGGGATCTGCTGCGTGGCTGGGTTCGCCTTGAGCCTTTGCAAGGTGGCTCGACCGTCCAGGTCGGGCATCATCAGATCCAGCAGGATCACATCGGGCTGGTGGCGGGCGGCCACCAGCAGCGCCTCCTGTCCAGAACTAGCGGTGAGCACCTGCCAGTTTGCACCCATTTCTAAGCCCAGTTTGGCAATGGCCCGCACATCTTCCTCGTCGTCTACGATCAGGACCCGTCTGCTCATTTACCAGGCTCCGTTTTCTGACCACAGTGGCAGCGTGATCTGGAAGGTGCTGCCCTGACCCAAGACGCTCTCCACCCAGATCTTGCCCTCGTGCTGCTCAATGATATTGCGGCAAATCGCCAGCCCCAGCCCCGTCCCGCCTTGGTTGCGTGAGTCGGAGGCGTCCACCTGCTGGAAGCGCTCAAAAATTGCTTGTCGTTTGTCCGCCGGGATGCCTCGCCCCTGGTCGCGCACCTGGATCTGAAGCTGCCCTGAGTGGATATAAGCCCCCAACCAGATCGTGCTGCCTGGGTTGGAGAATTTGATAGCGTTGCCCAGCAGGTTGGTGAGTGCTTGCAGGATGCGATCAGGATCGGCGAGCAGTTCGGCGCTGAGCGGTTCGGCGATCAGCGCAATTTGGGCTTGATCGGCCATCGCCCGCATCGCGTCCGCAGCCTGGGTGAGCAGATCAAAGGCGTTGCAACGCACGGGTCGCAGGGTCAGCTGGCCCGACTTCATGCGCTCCAGGTCCAGGATGTCGTTCACTAGGCGGGTCAGGCGTTCGGTGTTGGTGGTCGCGATGCTGAGGACTTGCTGTCCTTGGGCAGTCAGCGTGCCTAAGCGCCCCGCCCCCAGCAGATCCAGCGCGCCTAAGAGCGAGGTGAGCGGCGTGCGCAGCTCGTGGCTGACCAGGGAGATCAGTTCATTTTCCAGCCGCTTGCGCTCGGTGATGTCGTTGACAATATTCAGCGCGCACTGAGCCCCCGCGAGGTCGATCAATTCAATTGAGAGCAAGACTACTCTGACCTCGCCAGAGCGGCTGCGAAACTCTAGTTCCTGGTTGTGCAAGGAGCCAGTTTCCAGCAAGTGCTGGATGGCTTGGTGGTAGATTTCTGGCACAAGCCAGAGATTGAGGTCGGTGGCCGTGTGACCCATGACCGCCTCCAGCGCATAGCCGCTCATTCTCAAGAAACTGCTGTTGACATCAATGAACCGCCCCTCGGCCAGGGTGGTGATCGCGATCGGGCTGGGGCTGGCCCTAAAAGCTTTGGTGAACTTTTCTTCGGCCTGTTTGCGCTCCAGCTCAGCGCCAGCTCGCACCGCGAAAATTTGTAAAATCAGCTCTCGCCCCGGATCGCGCTGCATTGGCTTCACATCCAGCACCACCAAGTGGCCGAGCAGATGACCCGACGAGTTAGTCAAGGGAATGCCCAAATAGCTTTCTGCCCCGAGCTCAGCCAACTTTGGATTGTTGAAAAAGAGCGACTGAAGCTCTTGAGGGTAGTGACACATTCTGCCCCGAAACACGTCTGCACAGGGCGTGCCGTGCAGCTCATACTCGAAATTTTCACCCAGCGTCTCCCCTGCCCAAAAGGCTAGAGTTCGCACGCTGGCTTGAGCCTGATTGGCAAACTCAGTGACCAGGGCATAGCGAACTCGCAGCACCTCAGCCAGGTAACGTACAAAAGAGCGAAAGAACTCGTCCCCCGTCTTGGAGGCTGTACCCTCGACGATTAGGCGCAGCGCTTCTTCGCGCTGCTTGCGCTCGGTGATGTCCTCGCAAATACACAGCAGATGACTGGCGGTTCCCTGTGTGTCAAACAGGGGCAGTTTCCAAGTCTGAACCAGGATTTTCTTGCTGTCTGAACTGGAGCCCGCCCACTGCTCAGGAATTTCCAACACCGTTCCCAGTTTTACGGCTGCGAGATCCTGGGCTCGATACTCGTCGGCGACCTCTGGGGCGATCAGATCGTGATCATTGAGACCAATGGCTCTATCCCGAGCAAAGCCCAGCACCCGCTCAGAATATTGGTTGATCAGCACATAACGGAAGTCAGCGGCGATGTCTTTGACAAATAGTGCCAGCGGGATATTTTCGATGACACTATCTAGAAATTTCTGGGACTGCAACAACTCTGCTTCCAGGCGTTTACGCTCGGTGATATCGCGAATAATCACCAAGACAGATTCTACAGAGCCATCACCACCAAATTCCGGAACCACTCGCGCCGCTTGGTAGGTGATCTTGCCCAAGTAGGGAAACTCGTATTCAACGGCTTCCTCTTGAGCCGTTTCAAACACCCGCTCTAGGGTGACCTGCCACAGGCAGACTAAACTCTCAGAAAAGCCCATCTCCTGCATCGTCTTGCCAATAAAGGCAGAAGGTGGAACGCCGGTCTCTCTCTCGACTCTGGGGTTGATGTACAAGTAGTGGAATTCTCGGTCGAAGCGTACGATCGTATCGGGCGCATTTTCGACCAGCGCTCTGAACTCTTGCTCCCGTTGGCGCAGTAGAGCCTCTGCCTGTTTGCGTTTTGTGATGTCTGTAATCACAAACTCCAGACACGATTCTTCGGGATTAGGGCGCAGCGACAACAGTCCCCAAGCCACGGAGCCATCGGCACGGTGAAGTTGCTCTTCAAAATTGCGAACCTCGCCGTATTGTTGCAATTCGGTCAATATCCGCCAGCGGTCATCTGGATCGGCATAGAATTCGGTCGTAAATCGCCTGCCGATCAGGTCAGCCGCAGAACTGAAGCCCATGATTTCGGCATAGCGTTGATTGGCATCTAGAAACAGACCATCATTCAGGCGAGTACGGCCAATTCCTACCTGGGAGTTTTCAAAAAGATTGCGGTATTTGAGTTCGCTGCGACGCAGCGCTTCTTCGGTCTGTTTGCGAGCAGTGATGTCGATGACGATCCCCTCGACACAGTTCTCTTCCAGATTCAGGTGGATTGAAAACAAGCCCCAGCACAATTGCTGATCGCCCCGCCGGAATTGCAATTCAAAATTATTGAGCTGGCCGTATCGACGCAATTCCTGCACAGCCTGTCGATAACAGTCCAGATCTGGGTAAAAATCAGCTCCCGATTTTTTGCCAATCACCGCCACCGCAGAGGCATAGCCCACTAGCTCCACAAAGCGTTGGTTGGCCTCCAGGATGAGTCCATCGTCTAGTCGAGCCCGATAGATACCCATCTGGGAGTTTGCGAACAGGCTGCGGAACTTCGCTTCGCTGCGACGCAGGGCGGCTTCTGCTTGTCGGCACTCTGCTTCCATCTGCTTGGCCTGGGTGATATCTCGAATTACCAGCACCGCCGACCGATCGCCATCGGCCGATTCCACCCGATTCCCTGAGATTTGCAGAACCCGGCAGCCGTCGCTGTGCACCAACTCGTATTCCGTTGTTTCGTACCCGTCCGCAAATACCCTCGCGTCCGGGTAACCTTCAGGGGTTAGTGCTTGGGCAGACTGACTCAGCGGCAACAGCTCACTCAACCTCACTCCCAAAACCAAGATATGGGGACGGTTCACCAGCTGGTCAAAAGCGGCATTGCACCATTGCACTTGGCCATCTTGGCCGGTCCAGACAATAGCATCCGCGAGCGAAGACAATGCTACCTCCATCTTGCCCAGAGTCGCCCGCAATTGGTTAACCAAACCGACTAAATCAACATGCATGGGCCATTCCTTCTGCCGTATATTTATGGGCAATCCAAGGGACGTAAGGTTGCTGCAAAGACCCACTGCCCGTGCGCTTGCTCGGCCCTGATCAGATGCTCTGCTTCAAGTTCTCGGCCCGCTTTGGTCACACCTTTCAGACGCATCGGGTGGTTGAGAATTGTGGACTTCTGCGTAGTCAGAAAGCGGGAGAACCCGAGGTGATGCGGGTCATGAAAACCTTCTGGAATAATCACCGTGATTAGCTGCCCCGTAATCTCAGCCGCGTTCCAGCCGAACACGACGGTGAAGCACTCGTTCACATAGGTCACAAACCCCTGATGATCGGTGATCACAACGGGCACTTCTGTTTCTAGCCTCAGGTCGTTCAGCGTTTTCATAGCATTGGGGAGAAAGCGCTAGCAGCAACCGACTTGCCAAGGGTCCACCGTTGCGCTGGCAACTTGATATAGAGATTGTAGGTTCATCCCGTCGAGGGGATACACCGCTACACCAAAACTAAAGACCGCTTGAAACCGGCTGCCGTCAGGCGCACTGAAGATCTGCTGCCGCAAGGTCGCTAAGAGAGCGGACAGGCGCTCAGCCGCTGCGGTCCGGGTCAACCCAGGCAGGCCAACCACAAAGTCGCCATCGCCCCAGTACCCCAGCACCGCCGTCCCTTGCAAGGCGGCCTGGAACAGTCGACCCCACTGCTGCAGCAGCTGATTGCCCGTGGCATGCCCGTACTGGCAGTTGATCTGTCGTAACTCGCTCACGCGAATCACCGCCAGGCAAAAGCCCTGCTGCGGCTGCAGGAGGCGCTCCAGACTTCGGCTGGATTGGGGTTGATTCGCTAGGCCGGTGACCGGGTCACGGCTGGCAAGGGTTTGCAGTGTGCGGATGCGCTCTAGGCGATGGGTGATACGGGTAAGCAGTTCTGGACCCACAATCGGCTTGGTCACATAGTCGTCCGCACCGACCGCGAACATCTGCTCGATGGTGTCGGAGTCACGATGGGCAGTGAGGAAGAAGATCGGCAATCCCTGCCAATCAGGGTCGTTGCGGATCGCTTGACAGAGTTCGATGCCACTGAGCTGAGGCATTTCCACATCCAGAATCACCAGCTCGGGAGCGGCAGCTGGCAGCACCTGCCAAAAGCGCAGCGGATCGTCCAGCCCCGTCAGCCGAATGCCCCAGGGCTCCAAGATCAGCCGCAGCGCCGCTAGAAACACCGGGTCGTCATCGACGACTAGGACATTGAGGGGATACGCTCCCCCCACCCCGCCCACGCGCAGAGGAGCCGGATCTAGATCGCCCCTCTGGCTCAGCGGCACTGGGGAACTCTGGTCCAGGTTGGGCAGAGCACTCTGCGGCTGAGTCAGATCCAGTAGTTGGCCCAGCTCCTGAACCAGCACCACCAGTTGGCGCGTCTGGGCAGGCAGGAGGGGATCGGGTTCCAGCAAAATTAGCTCGATTTGCCGCGCCAGTAGGGTGCCCGTGTCTCGCCCCAGCATTCCCAAGACGCCCGCTAGTTTGTGCGCGGCCTGCTCGGCCTCCTGACGCAGCGGCTCAGAGAGGCTGCCTGCCTCAACGGCTCTGACCGCAATTTGCAGCGCGGCTAGCCGCTGGCCCATCAGCCCCTGATACTGTTGCCACAGATCCTCCAGCGCCCGGTTGAATGGCTGCTCCATGGCCTCAGGCAACGGCGGTTCAGCGACCGGAGCGTTCAGCTTGGGACTGAGCCGATACCCCAGACCGTAGACGTTCTCGATCCAGTCCACGGCTCCGGCGGCTTTCAGCTTCTGTCGCAGTCCTTTGATGTGAACTTTGACGCTCTCTTCGAGCGGCGGCTCGTCAAAGGTCCACAGATGCTCGACGATTTGCCCTCGACTGAACACGCGAGATGGGTTGCGCAGCAAAAGCTCCAGCAAGCTGTATTCCTTGGGCGTCAACCTCAGAGGCTTTTCGGCGTAGCTGACCTGGCAGCTGCTGGGGTCCAAACACAAATCGCCGACCTGCAGAACAGGTGCGATCGGGATCTCGCCGCGCCGCAGTAAGGCTCGAACTCGGGCCTGGAGTTCGGCGAGATCCAACGGTTTGGTCAGATAGTCGTCTGCACCTGCATCCAGGCCGCGAATCCGGTCGCTGCTGGCGTCTCGGGCGGTAATTAGCAGGATCGGCGTCGAGCAGCCCTCGGCACGCAAGCGCTGACACAGGGCAATGCCATCGAGCTTGGGCAAGCCTACGTCCATCAGGATCAGGTCGTAGCTGGTGCTCTGGGCGTAGTCCCAGCCGGTTTGGCCCTCGGTTGCAGTGTCTACCCCGTAGTGCTGACTAGTTAGCGCCCGTAGCAGCAGCTCTAGCAGCACTTCGTCGTCTTCGATCAGCAGGATTCGCATGGTCGTAGGGGCGTTTTGAGATTTCCTCGCCAATGGCGATTGGTCTTCCCTAGTTCCTCCCGATCGCTCCCTAATCTGAAAGACATCGAGCCAAGAGCGTGCACCAAAACCTAGAGAGACTAGCAGCAATCAGCTCAACCAGCCAGTGCTGTCATCAGCTTACTCCCGAAGGTGCACCCCTCTGAGGCCAATCCGTCACTCACTACACCTGGAATTGGATCATGAGTACCACCACTATTCAACAAGCCCCCGTCACCACCGCTCAACTCGTTTCTGCCCCGGTCCAAATGACTGAGATTAAGCTTGCCCAGGAAGGTCATGCTGCTAGGCCCACCCAAAGACCTGGCCTGATCTCCAAGTGGAGCTGGGTTGATGGCAAACCGGTTTGCAAATGGCTGTTAGTTGAAGATTAATAGGCAACCCAGTGCGCCTCGGGTAGCCCGTACGTTGGCCAACCTGAACTAATCACGGCTTGGCCAGCGTCTTCTAGACCACAGTTTTCTGTCACTCAATTACGCGATCAGCCAAGCAACTTAAGCTTGGCTGATTCTTTGCGTTCTTAGCTTGGGGTTGGCACTCTCGGCCTTCTGGAAGATTTGCCCCGTTTAGGCTGAACCGCCTCTGCTCGACCTAGCCAAACGAGATCACCAGATAACTGTCCTGGAACTTGGCCCCCGTCACCTTTCTGCCGCTGAGTTCGGGTGGCAAAAAGACGTTGCGCCGCTGGTCTCCGGCGTCAACCGTCACCTCTGGGCCGGACTGAGTCAGCTTGACCTGCTTCTTGTCAAAGCCGGGTAGGAACAGGCTGACTTTTTTCTGAGCGATATCAATGGTCACCGGCTTCGGCGCGCTGCCTGCTGCCGTGAAGTCGGGCAGGGCGCTCAGCAACGGCTGCCACTGGCCGGGCGCGATGCTGGGCAGAGCCTGGACCGTCAGAGGATTGAACGCGTCTGCCAGGTCACTGACTGCCGCCGCCTGATTGAGCAGCACGCCTGCCACCGTCAGACCGATTTGCTGGGCGCTGCCCCAGAGGTACTGCGCCGTGGCGATGCTGGCCGGGTCCGCTGTGGTGACCAGATAGGCCGCGACCCGCTTGGGGTCACTCATCGCCTGGCGTCCACGTTCGAGAACATTGCTCATCTGATCGGTCTGCTGGTTCAAGCCCCCGCCCGACCAATCGACATTCAGGACGGTCGTGCTTGCCAACTGAATCACGGGCATCAGGTTGCGCCCAAAGTCTGACTCGGTGAACAAGGTGCGGAAGCGGCGGGAGTACCAGCTGAGAATCTCCGGCAGCCCTAGCATGCGCAAGGTCAAGCCGTCGCCAGGACCGTCGTAGACGATGACCTCATACTGGCCACTGCTGTCGTACTCGCGCAGCAGATTCAGAGCCAAGGCGCTGTCCATCCCCGGCAACACGCCCAGCTCCTGACCGTAGACTTCCTTGAAGAACGGCGTGCGCAGATACTGCGCCTCCAGCTTCTTGATCTCTTCCCAACTCTGCTCCAGCAGCACTGTCCCTTGCAGGTGCACTGCCTTGAAGTTGGGCGCGATATCCGTGAGCTGAGAACCGACGCTGGTCCCCAGGCCCAGGATTAAGTTCAGGGCGGGGCCAGGCTGTTGGTGAGCCAGCAGCACCCGTTTGCCCTGAGCGCTCAGGGCCTTGGCCGCCGCCACCGCAACCGTCGTGCGGCCCACGCCACCCTTGCCCAGGAAAGTCAGAATCAAACTCATAGCGAATCTTGCACAGGAGGAGTCACAGCAGTG
Source organism: Leptolyngbya sp. SOY_34_metabat_272 (assembly GCA_031399305.1). GTDB lineage: Bacteria > Cyanobacteriota > Cyanobacteriia > FACHB-261 > FACHB-261 > FACHB-261. The sequence continues at coordinate 2,149 of JANNOU010000219.1, read as the reverse complement.
GGTAGCTCGGTTTGAACACGCTGGCACAGCGCAGGGCTGGGTTCGAAGGCAGGCACATAAGCCCCGGCGATCGTCATCGGCTGCCGGGTGCGCGGATGCACGCCCAGGCGGGGCTTGCGATAGCGCACTTTGAAGCGGCCAAAGCCGCTCAGAGTAATGCTCTGGTGCTGAGCCAGTGCCATGGCGACCGAACTGAGCAGGGCATCGAGACTGGCCGCTGCCAGAGCGTGGGTCAGTCCGTCCACCTGCTCAACCATGCTGCGGGTCAGGTCTTGGCGGTTGAGGTCTGCCATGCTTGCCCTTGCGCGTCCTACGATCTGGAGCCGTGGCCCGCCTCACAGTTTAACAGGAGGCCACAGCTCGGGGGCGTTCGTGGGAGGATGGAGGGGGGACAGTAGGATTTTGCCATGCCCATCAACATCCGCCATTTCGAGCACTGCAAGCAGCAGGGACGACCAATCGTCGCCCTCACCGCCTGGGAGTATTCTTCGGCTCAAGTGCTGGATCAGTGTGGCGTAGACCTGCTGCTGGTGGGCGACAGCCTGGCGATGGTTGCCCTAGGCTACACCACAACCCTGCCGGTCACCCTAGACGAGATGCTGCACCACACTAAAGCCGTGCGTCGGGCGGTGAAAGAGGCGTTTCTAGTGGTAGATCTGCCCTTTTTGAGCTATCAGGAGAGCCCCCAGCAGGCGATGCACTCCGCAGGCCGCGCGCTCAAAGAAGCCGAAGCGCAGGCCGTCAAGCTGGAGGGCGGTCACGCGGCGATCATTGAGACCATCCGCTATCTGGTGCAGATGGGCGTGCCGGTCATGGGCCATCTGGGCCTGACCCCCCAGTCGGTGAACCAGTTCGGCGGCTATCGCAAACAGGGCAAAGACCCCGAATCGCGCGAGCGCCTCCTGCGGCAAGCTCAGGCCCTGGAGGAGGCGGGAGCCTTTGCTGTGGTGCTCGAAAGCATCCCTGCCGACCTGGCTGAGCAACTCACCCAGCAGCTCCGCATTCCCACGATTGGCATCGGCGCTGGGCCGCACTGCGACGGTCAGGTGTTGGTCACCCACGACCTGCTGGGCCTATCGGCCTGGCACCCCCCGTTTGCCAAGCCTTACCTGGACCTGCGCAGCGCCATGACCGACGCGGTGCAACGCTTCTCTGAAGATGTGCGCGAACGCCGCTTTCCGGGCGGCGGTTCAATGCCCTGAGGCTGACGCTTGGCACAGCCCCAGCGCCACGGCCCAGTTCCGAACTCGGGCCGTGGCGCAGAATGCTCGGCTCGAGCGGCAACAGGCTCGGCCCTCCGAGTTCAGGACTCGACCGCTTCCGGGCTGAGCTCGAAAGGCCGAGAAACAGGCCCGGCCCTTCGAGCAAAAAGCGTCACGGCTCAAGTTCTGAGCCCAAGCGCTGCAGCTTAGGGCTCGACGGATGCCGCAAGGGGCTCGATCTGTCGAGCCTTGAACTCAAACCCTGGAGCGCCAGGCAAACATTCCCCGGCCAGAGGCAACGCCAATTCGCTAGCGCTTAGCACCGATAATGGCGCTCGTGGCGATCTCTAATCTCTGTTTGCACAGACCTTTATCCAAGCCGCTCGCTGGCAACTGAAACCCATGATTGACCTATACACCTTCACCACCCCAAACGGGCGCAAAGCCTCGATCATGCTGGAGGAGGTCGGCCTCCCCTACGAAACCCACGTCATCGACATCCGCAAAGACGATCAATTCACACCCGAATTCGTGGCGATCAACCCCAATAGCAAGATCCCAGCAATCGTGGATCGCGACGCGGGCATTACCGTCTTTGAGTCGGGGGCGATCTTGATCTATCTAGCCGACAAGACCGGCCAATTCCTGCCCACTGAGACCAAAGCCCGCTTCCAGGTTTTGCAATGGCTGATGTTGCAAATGGGCAGCGTGGGACCGATGTTCGGCCAGCTCAACCATTTCAAACGCTTTGCCCCTGAAAAAATTCCCTACGCCATCGAGCGTTACACCAAGGAAACCCTGCGCCTCTACAGCGTGTTGGATCAACAGCTGGCCGACCACGAATTTATCGGCGGCGATTACTCAATCGCGGACATTGCCACCTACCCCTGGGTCGCGATCTATGGCTTTCAGGGCCTGAGCCTGGACCAACACCCCAATCTCAAACG
>JANNOU010000203.1:0-4566 GCA_031399305.1 Leptolyngbya sp. SOY_34_metabat_272 | reverse complement strand
CCACCCCAACCTACCCGTTCAGGTCCGGATTGGGATCACTACCCGCCCAGACGCCTTGCCCCAGGGCCTCCCTAACTTCGTGACCGCCCAGCGCCAACAGGGCTGGCTGAGCCTCCAGCCGACCGTGCAGCCCAGCACCTTCACCCTACGCCTGGCCCAAGAGTCACTGATTTACACTTTCGAAGCGAGCGCCGACCGTGAGCGGTTTAACCAGTTTCTGCCGTACTTCTATTACATGGCGGGCCAGTATGCGGTGGGCCCGACCCAAAATCTGCCGCCTGCGCCTCTGCCTTAGTTCGGTAGTGCTCAGCCTGCTGCTGAGCCCCGCCCCAGCACAAACGCAGGCTCTGCCCGCTCCGCTCACCGCACTGCCTCCAGCGCGGGCCGACGCTTTGAGCTTGCCCGTCGGTCAGCTAGTGGCGGTTGGGCGCGACCCGACCGGCGGGCTCTGGCTGGGGTTCAATGGTGCCGATGGCACCGCAAGCCTGGCCTATCTAGAGGTTAACCAGGGGCAGATCCGCAGCGTCACGCCTCTGCCTCCCGGCCGCATTCAGGCGCTGCAAGTGGACCCAACCGGCCAGCTCTGGCTGGCGCTGGCCGCTCCCAATGGCGCAGCTGCGGGTCAACTGCTCAGCTTCGGTCGCCGAACGGCAGAGGCAGTTCCCCGGCTCAGCTTGCCGTTACCTGGTCGCCCCACCTGCCTGACCCTCGACAGCAGCGGTCGCCTCTGGGTGGGCACGACCAATGGCTTGGGGCGGACAGGCGCATTGCAGGTCCTTGCGCCTAGGAGTTCGCAATTACGCCCAGTCGCGGGTCTACCTGCGGGCGAGGTGACCGCGCTGAGCTTTAACAATCGCCGTCTGTGGGTCGGCTTACGCACCGGCAATGGGCTGGGCAGCGCTCTGGTCAGCCTGGATCCCGAGCGCCAGCGCCTGATCGGACAGACTCTGGACTTGCCGCTTGGCGGCGTCAGTGCTTTGCATCACGACCTGCGAGGCCGTTTGTGGCTAGTGAGCCAACTGGCAGGGGTGGGTCTCAGCAGCCTGGTGCGCATCGATCCGCGCACCGGTCGGGTGATCGCCACGGTCTCAGGCCTGCCGGTGGGCCGGGTGACCAGTCTGACTTCGGACCGCAGCGATCAGCTCTGGTTGGGTCTGAGTTCGGGAAAGCAGCGGCTAGTGCGCCTAGATCCGGCCCGGGCAACGGTGCTCGACGCCCCGCCCGACCTACCGCCTGGAGCGGTGACCGCCCTGATCACCGATCTCAGTAACCAGCTGTGGGTGGGCTTAGACCCGACTGCGTTCCCCTTAGCAGCAACACGGCTGGTCCGTCTGGATCCCACGGGCAATCGCTTGGGCCGCAGCCTGGAGTTGCCCCCTGGCGTGGTCACCAACCTGCAATTTGACGCCGCAGGCCGTGGTTGGCTGACGCTGAATACCCCTGAAGGACAGGACCGGCTCCTCCAGCTGGATAGCCGCAGCGCTCAGCTGACAGCAGATCTGGCACTCGGCGAGCCAGTGACCGCCTTGCTCAGCACCCGCCAAGGGCAGCTTTGGGTGGGGACCGGCGATCCCAATCAGGGAACGGGACGGTTGCTCAGGCTAGACCCTGGCAACGGCAGTGTCCTGGGCAACGTGCCCGAGCTGCCGCCGGGCGCGATTGGTCTGCTGAGCGCTGGCAAGCGTGGCTCGATCTGGAGTGTGGTGAGTAGCCGGGTGGGTGACCAACTGGTTCGGCTAGACCCGGCTACCGCAGCCCGACCGCTGACCGTGTCAGGCCTGCCTGCCGGTCGGGTGAGCGCTCTGGCGCTTGGCTCTGAGCAGGAACTTTGGGTCGGGGTGGGCGATGGTCGCCTGCTACGTGTGGCTCCAGACGGCACTCAGGTGGACAGAGAGGTCAAGGATTTGCCTCCTGCTGCGATCAATCGACTGCTGCCCACGCCGAACGGTGAACTTTGGGTCGCCACTGGGCCTTACGCCGGTGGGCCTGCCGCCAGTCTTTTGCAGGTGGATCCGGGCGGTGCTCACCTGCTCGCTCGCTGGGACAGTCCTGGCCAGAGCTTGACCGCGCTGGCTTTGGATCGCAACCAGCAGCTGTGGGTTGCGACCTATGATGCGGCTCGCGGCACCAGCAGCCTGACCCAGCTGGCCGCAGGAACCGCTCGCCCGCTCGCCCGCCTGCCTGAGCTAACCGGCACGGTCACACGCTTGCAACGGGATGGTCAGGGCCAGCTTTGGGCTATCCTCAGCCAGCTGTCCGACGGGGTGCCTCAGCGAGGACAGTTACTGCAAATCGATCCGGAGCGTCAGGCACTGCTGCTCGGTCAGGAACTGCCGCTGGGCGCTGCCACGGCGGTGAGTGTGGACGATCAGGGTCGGGTCTGGATCGCCAGCTATGACTTCGCCCGCCGTCAGGGCCGTCTGGTCAGGCTGAACTCGCCTCAGTTTCCAGCTCCGTCGCCTCAGATCCAGCTGGAGCCGTTAAACTGGCGGGTTCGCTTGCCTGACATAGCTGGCGCGGCAGCACAGGGATACGTGCTGCGCTTCGATCAGGGGCCTTGGCAAGCGGTGGGACGTGACTGGCCTCAGCAGGCGTTCAACTACTTCCAGTTCGGCCTCTCGACCCAGGTACATCAACTGGACCTCTACCCGCTGTACGCCGGTGGTTTTGGTCCTATTGTGTCCGTCCGCTTCCGCTTCAGCGCTGTGCGCTTGGGGCTATTGTTGGGCTTGCCTGGGGTGGGTGGGATGGCAGTGTTTGTAGGTCTGGGGGTTGGCCTCCGGCGTCGGCGCATTCGACGCCTGCGCCCCGCTGTGCTGTCTCGGTGAACGGCTGGTGGAGAGTGACCCTGGGAATTTTGTAAGCAGGCTAGTAACGAACAAAGCGGATGCGGACAGAATTGCTACTGACTTCTAGCAGATCCAGCAGACGCAGCAAGTCTCGGGAGATCATGAAACCCGCAATTACCACTGATGCCTCTGGTTTGAGCGGTGGGCTGATCTCTGACGCCACCTGGGTCAGCCGCGCCTCGCGGCTGGCGTTGTAGGTCAACTGCTCAGAGAACTCTCGGGGTGCTACTCCTTGCAGCAACTCCCCTGAGGCAGTTCCAGGGACCCACTGGGGCACAGCTTGCGGCGTCGCCGAGATCCGAGGGATGGGGGGCAGCGGTTCCCCCGATGGCGGAGCCGGTGTGAAGCGCGGCTGAGACCGACTCGGAGCGGGGGCTGAGGCTGGACTGGGACTGGGCTGGGCTGGCAGGGACGGCGGCTCAGATTCAGATACAGAGCCAGGGGTTGGCGGAGGCACAGTTTGAGGGCGAGGCACGATGTCGTTGAGGATGACCTCCAACGGTAACGTTTGCGCCCGACAGGGAGCAAGCGTTCCCAGAAGGGTCAAAGCTGCCAGGGCGAGTCCGCTTGAGCTCAGCTTTGTGAATTTGCTCACTGGCTTCTTCCCCATCACAAGCCGTTTGCAATCTACTCCTATCACGTCTGCTGTCAGAGCGGCGGGCTGACCTGAGCTGGGTTCCTTCAGCTAAAAACCGACTCGTGCTCGCGCCGCCAGGCCGGGTCCACGATGCACAGGAACACCAGCGGCTCGCTCCCTGTGTTTTGGATGAACTGACGGGCGTTGGCAGGAATGTAAATTGCCTGTTGCGGACCGACCGGCTGGGATTCGTCGTCAATAAACATCAGCCCCTGACCCGACAAGATGTAGTAGACCTCCGAGCTAGCCAGCGCATGGGGCAAGGAAGTCTGACCGGGAGCCACGACCGCTTGGGCCAGGCTGTAGTGCAGGTCGATGGGCTGCTTGTCAGGATGCAACAGCTCTCGCAGGCGGGTGCCATCACCGGCGGTGAACTCCTCGCACTGGCTTAGCTCGCGGATCAGCATCTGGATCAGGCTCAAGGGTAACTCGCCAGCCCCTAGTGTACGCATAGGCCCTAGGCCCTACACTGGCGATGCAATGATTCTGATGCCTTGGCCGTGAGCGCTCCTGATCCGCTGCCCGAAGATGATTGGTCTGCCCTCGCGGCTCAGCTCCAAGCAGCTGAACAGGCCGTTCAAGAGCTGCGCGAGCGCTACGCCTACGCCCGCACCAACAGCCGCCAGCGCGAAGAAGTGCAACAGCGTTACACAGAACTTCAAACTGAGTTGGAGCAACTGAGCCAGCGTTTGGAGCAACTCGACGCCGAGCTAGAAAGCCACCTATTCACTTGGAATAGCCTACGCGAGCCCTTCTGGCAGGCGCTGCGCTTCGGCGGCCTCGGCTTCGCCCTGGGCTTCCTGCTCAAGGGCTACCTGGGCTGAGCTTCGGGTTTCTTTACAGATTTGGTAAGGATTTACTCCAGACTCATTGACTTTTCTTTACAACGCCTCTAATCTGAAGCTTGTAAACCTTTACTCAATGAGTAAGGATACCTAAATGACTGCAACCTTAGAACGTCGCCAGAGCGGAAACGCGTGGCAGCAGTTCTGCGAGTGGATTACCTCCACCGAAAACCGGCTGTACATCGGCTGGTTCGGCGTGGTGATGATCCCCACCCTGCTGGCCGCGACCGCCTGC
>JANNOU010000183.1:0-6337 GCA_031399305.1 Leptolyngbya sp. SOY_34_metabat_272 | reverse complement strand
TCCCGGCACTCGTGCTCCTCAAGGGCTCCTGCAACGCAGCCTGCCCAGAGTTCGAGATTACCTCGCACGGCCTCTGGAAAGACAGGTTCGCCTGCCTCTGCCGCTCGGATCACCACATCGCTAATCGCCAGCCGTCCACCGTTGCGCAGAACGCGGTAAGCCTCGCGCAGCACCGCGTCCTTGTCAGGGCTGAGATTGACCACACAGTTGGAAATGATCACATCCACCGTGTCGTCTGGCAGCGGAATGGCTTCGATCTGCCCCTTGAGAAACTCGACATTCTCTACCCCAGCCTGGTGCTGGTTCTCGCGGGCTAGGGCCAGCATCTCGTCGGTCATGTCTAGGCCGTACGCTCGACCAGTGGGGCCGACTCGCTTGGCTGAGAGCAACACATCGATGCCGCCACCACTGCCCAAGTCCAGTACCGTCTCGCCTGGTCGCAACGCAGCGAGCGCCGTAGGATTGCCACAGCCAAGCGACGCGTAGGCTGCCGGGTCCGGCAGGCTGGCAAGGTCCTCTTGGCTGTAGAGCCCTGCGCCAAACGCCTCGGTTACCTGAACTCCATCGCCAGCCCCACAACCGCTACAGATTTGACCGCTGGCCGCTTGGACTGCTGCTTTTGCGTACTGCTCTCGCACTTGCTCTCGGATCTGTTCACTGTTCTGAGTTTCCATGGTTGCTTGCCTCTCTTGGTTTCCGGAGCATCGAAAATCTTCAATATGTTCAGTAGTATGTTCAGTTCAAAAAGGCCTTCTCTACTCCTCCTCGCTTGAGGACTACGCGTTCATGATGTGGTGGGCAGCCTGCGGGAAGGCAATCAGGCAATTGCGGTTGACGCTGTAGTACATGAAGGCTCCCTGGCGCGACACCATCACAAAGCGTGCCTCTCGCAGAATCCGCAAGTGATGTGAAATCGTCGGTTGGCCAAGGGCAAAGTGCTCAACGATGTCGCAGACACAGAGGGGGCCCTGGTTTCGGGCCAGCAGATTGAGGATACGCAGGCGGGTCGGATCAGCCAGAGCTTTGAACCAATCTGCGTACTCTTGCGCCTGTTGTTCGTCTAGAGCTGACGAGGTAATCGGAGGGCAACAGCCTGCATCTGCCACCTCATTGGGTGCGATCTCCGGCTGTTCAACTCCTGCACTGAGCATCGCTGCATCACCCGCTTACGTGCCGTTAGTCTATCGAGCATATCGAAGATTGTCAATATCTTGACGCTTGCGAAAGCAGAGGGACCCATCACGGCCCTCCCTTGCCGCCCTAGGGCTTGCAGAAGCAATGGTCCCGCCGGTTAGAATTCAGATTGTTGCTCCAACAAAATTTGATGAGAACGACCCCGACAACAGCGTCAGATCTTGTGGTCGCTGGGTTTCACGCTCTGTCCGAGCCGCTGCGAATCAAGACCCTAGAGCTCCTGCGGGACCAAGAGCTGTGTGTCTGTGACCTTTGCGAACGCCTGGGGGGCATCACGCAATCCAAGCTGTCTTTTCACCTCAAGGCTCTCAAAGAAGCAGAACTGGTTCGTGCCCGGCCAGAAGGACGCTGGATCTACTACAGCCTCAACCTGCCCCAGTTTGCCGTCCTAGAGCAGTATCTGTCGGAGTATCGCCGCTTCAGCCCGATGGTGCCTGCTCGGCCCTGTGAGTGAGTCCAAGCTCCGAGCCTACCAAGATTTCTTGAAACATACTTGACATATCAAATTTATTTGAAATAGTTTGAGAGATAGAGTTAGCAAATTCGAGAGCTCTACCGATGGGCAGCAACTATTTCTGGGTGAAGGCATCCCCTCTTCAAGTGGAGAGCCAGCTGAGCTTTTTTGAACGGGACCTGAGCGCCTGGTTTTCTTGTGTGTCCCGCCATTGGTGAGAGCGGCGATAGTCGCAATGACTGCGTTGCCTAATACGTTGCCTAGCAGGGGAAAACATGAGAGTTCGAGTTGGAATCAACGGCTTCGGGCGAATTGGACGGCTGGCGCTACGGGCGGCTTGGGGCTGGCCGGAGCTGGAGTTTGTCCAGATCAATGAGCTCAAAGGAGGGCCAGCTGCAGCCGCCCATTTGCTCAAGTTTGACTCCGTGCACGGACGCTGGGCACCAGAGGTTGAAGCCGAAGGGGACCAAGTCTGCATCGACGGCAAATACCTGAGCTTCAGCGCCTATCCAACTCCGGGTGAAGTGCCCTGGCAAGAGGTCGGCGTTGACTTGGTGTTGGAGTGTTCAGGGAAGTTTGTGACGCCTGAGCCGTTATCTGCTTACTTTCAGCGAGGGGTGCGCAAGGTGATCGTGGCTGCACCCGTAAAAAAAGAGGCGCTCAATGTCGTGATGGGCGTGAATGACCATCTGTACCAACCGAGCGAACACCACCTGCTCACTGCCGCCTCCTGCACCACCAATTGCCTCGCGCCAGTGGTGAAGGTGATCCAGGAAGGGCTGGGCATCAAGCATGGCGTGATCACCACGATTCACGACGTGACCAATACTCAAATCATCGTGGACGCACCCCACAAGGATTTACGTCGGGCGCGCTCTTCGCTGGTGTCTCTAGTGCCCACCACCACCGGCTCCGCGACGGCAATTGGTCTGATCTACCCCGAACTCAATGGCAAGCTCAACGGCTTGGCCGTACGGGTGCCTCTGCTCAATGCCTCGCTCACCGACTGCGTCTTTGAAGTGGCGCGACCCACGACCGTGGAGGAGGTCAATAGCCTGCTCAAGATTGCGGCTGAGGGTCCATTGCAGGGAATCTTGGGCTACGAAGAGCGACCGTTAGTCTCGGTCGATTACAAAGACGACCCTCGCTCCTCGATCATTGATGCCCTGTCCACGCTGGTGGTCGATCAGACTCAGGTCAAAATCTTGGCCTGGTACGACAACGAGTGGGGCTATGCCAATCGTCTGGCCGAGCTGGCTCGCAAAGTCGCTCTGTTGCTGCCCGCTCGTTGATGCGCTCACCCCACCCCCCACCGCCATGACTGCAACTACCGCCGACCGAGCGAACCTGCGCAACTACATGCTGGTGACCGCCGCCTACTGGGGTTTCACGGTCACCGATGGCGCTTTGCGCATGCTGGTGCTGCTCCACTTCTATCAACTGGGCTACACCCCTTTGCAAATTGCCTTCCTGTTTCTGTTCTACGAAATCTTTGGCATCGTCACTAATTTTCTAGGCGGGTGGATTGGCTCTCAGTTTGGGCTCAAGTTAACCCTCTACGGCGGCATCGGGCTTCAGGTGTTTGCCCTAGTGATGACCGCCCTGCTGAATCCAGCTTGGCCCATTTGGCTGGGTGTGTTCTATGTGATGACGGCACAGGCGTTCTCTGGCATTGCCAAAGACCTGACCAAGATGAGTTCCAAGAGCGCCATTCGCCTGGTGGTGCCTCAAGAAGCGCAGTCCTCGCTGTTCAAGTGGGTGGCAATTCTCACCGGCTCCAAGAATGCGCTCAAGGGCGTGGGCTTTTTTGTCGGTGCGGCTTTGCTGGCAGGGCTGGGGTTTGCGAATGCCCTGCTAGCGTTGGCGGCAGGACTGTTGCTGATTCTGCTCACCGGCGTGTTCTTGCCGAACGGCCTGGGCAAAGTCAAGGCCAAGATCAAGTTCACCCAGCTGTTTTCGAAGAGTCGAGAGATCAATATTCTGTCGGCGGCTCGCTTTTTTCTGTTCGGGTCGCGCGATGTCTGGTTCGTGGTGGGCTTGCCTGTATTCTTGCGCAGCGCACCGCCTTTGGGTTTAGGCTGGTCGTTTATGCAAGTGGGCGGTTTCCTAGCTTGCTGGGTGATTGGCTACGGCACAGTTCAGTTTTTGGCTCCCCAACTGTTGCGGGCGATGGGTTCGGGTCGACCTCCCCAGGCGAAGACCATTCAGTTCTGGACGTCAATCCTCACTGCTGTACCTGCGGCGATGGCCCTAGCGTTGCAATTGGGCGTGCCGCCGACCCAGACCATTGTGGGAGGCTTGACCGTATTTGGCGTGGTGTTTGCTTTTAATTCAGCGGTTCACTCTTACTTGGTGCTGGCCTTCACCGAGGACGATAAGGTGGCGCTGAATGTGGGCTTCTACTACATGGCCAACTCAGGCGGACGGCTAGCCGGTACCGTGCTCTCAGGACTGATCTATCAACTGTCTGGGCTGGTAGGTTGCCTGTGGACCTCGACGATTTTTGTCTTGGCAGCGGCCTTGATCTCATTCTGGCTGCCGGATCCCCAGCCGACCCAAGCCATTGCCTGGAAAGCTGGCGACGAGTGAGCCGCAAAGAGCCTGTGCCTTCGAGTCGTGCTCCAGGAAATGCTTGAGATGAACCTGCTCTGGGTTGAGGCCCAGCGCCTGAACTTTCTGCAACACCTGTTCCCGGCTCAGGCCCTCCTGAGTCGCTAGGGCGATCAGGGCGGCAGAGCTAGCACGCCCACCGGCGCTGCAATGGATAAGCAGCGGTTTCAGTAAGCGTTCAATTGCTTGCAGAGCCTGGGCCATGAGCGCCGGGTCGGGCTCAAAATGAGGAAGTTGAACATTAGCGCACTGGATGGTCGAGCACGAACTGCCGACCGCAGTCTTGATATCTAAAGTTCTGCTTGTCGTTGTGGATTCTGCCGTTTTTGACCAGTTAATTGAAAACTAAAGGCTCCAGTTAACTCTGGAGCCTCTAGCTGTTTCATCAGTCACGGTTGGTTAACCTCTGCGTTAGCCAACCAAGTGAAGCACATCACGAACCACACTATAACCGGCTGCATCCCAGAACAGGTAGGCAACAAATCCCAGCATGGCAAGACGACCGTTCCAGAGTTCAGCTTGAGGCGTAAAACCCCACCGCCACTCATTACGATTGTGCATCGGGTCCAGCGGATCGGTGGTTGGCGTGGTTGCTTTCTCGTAATTTTGAACTGGCATTGCCTATGCTCCTGAGGGCTAAACTTTCGGCTTAGATAGGTAATCGGTAGAACCTGGCTGACCGAGTGAAACTGGTGCAGCGTTCCGGCCTCCAGATAAGTTCCTAAAGCTTTGGCTCTACTGCATCGGCGGAGTGCCACTGGTCAGATGAAACAGGTCATGAATCACACTGTATCCACCCAGGTCCCACAGCAAGTAGGCCAAGAAGCCAATCATCGCCAGACGCCCGTTCCAGATCTCGGTTTGGGCACTGAAACCAGGCTTAACCGCATTGCGATCGTAATTTGCATCAGCGGGGTCGGTAACCGTCGCGGCTGGTTTGGTGCTCGGTTCAAAAGTCATTGCTTTGATTCCAAATGATCCAACACTTCTCAATGTTAATCATTCTTCAAACTCGCGAGTCTACCTATCGACGCATCACTCGTCCATCGAGAGGCGGAGCTTTGAGCCGTCCTGAAATCACACTGTGCAAAAATCCAAGCTCAATGCAGGCAGCTCACTAATAATTTCGTCAGTTCGCCAGACAAACATAACTAAATAACCCCCAAGCATCGGCTTGCGACTGCCTGGGAGTTATGGAGAAACTTCAGAGACAACTCAAGCGTGCTGCGGTTGAGCTGCCTGCTGCTCGGTGGAGAAGGAGTTACCACAGCCGCAGCTATGGGTGGCCTGAGGGTTGTTGAAGCGGAAGCCGCCGCCCATCAAGTCCTCGCTGTAGTCCAGAGTCAGGCCATTGATATGGCCCAAGCTGTCAGCGTCCACTCGGACGATGATTCCTTCCGCCTCGTAGACTTCATCGTCCGGGCGGGTTTCGCCGTCAAAGTTCAGGGTGTAGGACATGCCCGAGCAACCACTGTTCTGAACGCCCACACGCAGGCCAACAGCGGAATCTTGAAAGCGAGCCTTGAGGCGCTTCACTTCACGGGTCGCAGCAGGGGTGAGGTTGATCATGAGGGCTTCCCGATACTGGTTGTGATACCGCAGGACTCCATTGTATGCCAATCGCTCAAAGCCCCGAAGCGATCTGCGTGGCGGGGTTGCACAATTACCGCTCCTCTAGCTAAGATGGAGCCTGAGCAACGCGGGGTAGAGCAGTCTGGTAGCTCGTCGGGCTCGAAAAGCAGTTTCAGGGGTTCAGCGTTACGTCAGGCGCTAGGCCATACCAAACCTGGTTCTGCATGTGGGCTGTATAGGGAGTAATCCTTATACGAACTCCTGCCAAATTCGGGGAAGCCTCAGACGGGGTAATCCCGAGCCAAGCTCCAGCAATGGAGAAGGTGTAGAGACTAGATGGCAGGCACCCTAGCGGTCAGGCCGAGGGTGAAGGGATAGTCCAGACCACGAACTGCAAAAGCAGGCGGCGGAAGCCGAAGTGGGATGCATAACCCGAAGGTCACTGGTTCAAATCCAGTCCCCGCAACCAAATAAGCAAAATGCCGATAGGGAAACCTGGTCGGCATT
>JANNOU010000182.1:0-9620 GCA_031399305.1 Leptolyngbya sp. SOY_34_metabat_272 | reverse complement strand
GGGCAAAAGGCTCGGAGACTGGATTTCGCAGCTCGGGCAGTCGAGAAAAAAGCCTGATCGACGGAGTGCAGAACTCGGCGGGTCGAGAAAATGGCTCAGCTCCTGAGGTTGGGAGCCGGAACGGTGGATCCCAGGGCCATGCCTGACAACTTAGAGAGAAAGGACAAGTGTCAAGAGGGGTGAGGAGATAAATTGAGCACCTGCCGCTGCCTGGCTTTGGCAATGGCTTTGACAATGCCCAAATCCTGATTTTCAGGGGCGGCCAAGTAACTCACCGGGTCAGTGGCCTTGCCGTAGTGGTGGGCTAGAGCCCCCGAAACACCATCTCCACGGAAATGCGCTCGGTGGGCAAGCCCAGCTGCTCAGCCACGGCATCGGTCAAGTCCAGCAGCACGGCATAGAACAACCAGGTGGCCCACAGTTGCAGTTAGTTTGACACCATTGAGTGAACCGGTCCACAGATAGGACAACCCCAGCAGCCGCTTGACCAGACAGAAGGAGGTTTCAATCTGCCAGCGACGACCGTACAGCTCAGCCACGACATCGGCAGGCAGAACCAAACCAAGCTTGAGAGAGGGTGCTGATTGACCGGGTGGACTCACAGAAATCTCAGCTACCGGTGAGTCTCCAACGATTGATTTCAGCGGCGGCTAGTGAATTTTGCATCACCACCAACCATTCTCTATTCCGCCGCTTGACCATTGAATGATGACTGTGTACTTCATTTAGAGATCCCGATACACATCGCGGCGATGACGGACGTAATGAATCAAAATACAATTAGAATCCAGATCAACCTCATAAATGATGCGGTAATCGCCTACTCGAATGCGATAGAGTCCTTCGGTTCCTTTAAGCTTGACAACTTGGGCAGGAAACGGCTCATTGGCTAACGCCTCAATGCGAACCATGATGCGATCGCAATTTTCGGCTGATAGTTTGCGCAAGTCCTTCTCAACAAAGGGCTGAAACACAATTTCATAGGGTTCCATCACGCTTCAACCTAGCTTTCATGGTCGCTAAACTGATGGGTTGTTCCGATCGTCGCTCTGCCACAATTGCCAAATCATGCAGGTCTTCTAGCAGTTGCTCATATTGCTCGATTGATAAAATTACAGCAGTTCTAGTGCCGTCGGCATCTACAACATACTGTTCGCGCGTTGGGTTCATTCTCGATTAACCTCCTACTTGAGTGATAAGTTCTCTTCTCCATTATAGCAATTCCCAACGGTGCGATCGCCCCTACTTGAATTCAGAAATATTCTGGTTCCAATAGGTCAACTTTCAACTAAGCTCCCATCGATAACTGGAGCCGTATAACGGCAAAATGCAGCGGCAGCAAACAGCCTTAAACTGAGCAACAACGTCTTTCGCCCGTCCGCTGCCATGACGTGTTATGCCGCATTTCATTATGAATAGTTCACATTGAGTGACTGCCATTACAGACTTCTTCTACTGTATCGAATCTAAAATTTGCTTAAGTAGCTTCACTACATCCTCCCGCTTGTACGTCTTGTCTGACCATTCCATTCCTGCAAACGCTTTTGAATATTTCACCACTAAAGTCAATGCAGAAACGTATTTGTTCCCTTCTAAATCTTGGTAGGTAATTTCAATAGGCAGGGAACTTCCATATCTCCATATATTAACTTCAGATTGACTTGATGTTAGTCCAAAATAATTAGATATTTTATCACCATCAATTAGTAGAGGTATTGTCCCTTCAATGTTAAAGCATTTGAGAATTGCTTCAACTCCAGGATTGTTCATTTCTTGAGTAATGCATTTCTTGAAATCCTCATCACTTAACTTTAAATCTAGACAAACATTGACTGCTGGACGATTACCGCTGTTGATAATCAACAAGTTATACATGGCTGCCACATTTCCAGCCGAGTGAGTTTCGACAAATGCTGACAAAATAGGTCGATTAGCTTTTCTCCACAACCTTGTAGTATTGAAGAATGAAAAAACTGCTACCAGAGTAGCTATTCCCATAAATACTGTACGCAGCGTCTCATCCATATTTCAAAGATCTACTTAAATTGATAGATTTCCTCACCATCCAATTCAAAACCTTCCCCAATTGGAAGGGAATATGTTGACTTGAATCTAGCACTAACAGATAAGTTGGCGGTTACGTCCCCACAGAGGGTTAAGCGGCATAACTCGTAATTAGACTGAAACTTTCCGTATATTACCCTATCCAAGAGAGATAGGCGGAAACTCGCTGAGTAACATCCGCCACAGAATCTTAGGGGGAAACTTTCCGTTTTCTCGCCTGACCTGCAATCCCTACAGCTGGCAAAGGCTGAGCGATGGAGTCCAAAGCCTGGGGAATCGAGCTAGAAGTCAGACAGCTGGTGCTCGGCGCTTGAGGCTCGGAGCGCGGACGGTCGAGAAAATGGCTCGGCAGAGGGAGTGCGGCGCTCGGTAGGTCGAGAAAAACGCTCGGCGCTGGAGGCTGGGAGGTCGGAGGGTCGAGTTCATCGCTCGGATCTTGGGGCAAAAGGCTCGGAGACTGGATTTCGCAGCTCGGGCAGTCGAGAAAAAAGCCTGATCGACGGAGCTCAGAACTCGGCGAGTCAAGAAAATGGCTCGGCTCCCGAGGCTTGGAGCCGGAACGGTTGAGCCCAGGACTTGGATGAAGCGGCTTGGAACTCGGCAGGTCGAGCAGCAGGATCGGTTGAGGGGGCTTGGAGCCTAGAGCGTGGAGTTCGTCGCTCGGAGACCGGAGCAGAAGGCTCGGAGACCGAGGCCCACGGGCTGGTGGGAATGCGGTGGAAGAGAGCAAGATGCCCAAGATCACCAGAGCCAGGTTGACCACCCGGCTGCTCGGAAAGTCGCCCATGCTGGTGTCTGACCCTTTGTAGAGAGCCAGGGATGATCTTGCCAAACCCCGAACGCGCTTTTGTGGACCTGGCAAAGCTGCAGGACTACTGTCTGAACCCTGAACATCAGCGTGGTCGTCACAAGGCTCGTGTCTTTGCGGCTGCGCTGGGGCTAACGGCTGATCAGGCAGAGCAATTGCGCGAAGCCCTCCTAATCGCGACTCGAACCTGTGAGGCAACTAACTCCAACTGAGCAGACCGAGCACGGTCAGTTGTACGTGCTAGACTTTCCGGTGCAAGGACGGACCGGTTCGGGTTCGCAGCAGTTGGATCGTTCGCCATGGGGAAGATTTCCCGCGCTTGCCCAGTTGCTTTGTCCTCTGAAGGGAGAGGGTCTGTGAGTACCGCAATTCACCTGCTGGATGTTGTCGCCTTGACCGAGGATTTGCCTGAGTGCAGACTGTTGCGCGGCCAAGTGGGGACGGTGGTTGAGCGGCTGGAACCGGATATCTGCTTGGTCGAGTTCAGCGATGACGAGGGACGGACCTACGCAATGCTACCTCTGCGCACCGAGCAGCTGATGGTCTTGCATTACCAGCCTTTGAAGGTTGCTTAAGGACAGGCAGAACACCCACCTTACGAGGCGCGGCGAAAGGCTCCCGTAACAACATTCACCAATCGGCGGCACGAGAAAAATTCGGCTGCTGCAGCTCGCAGCCTGGAACCTAGAGTTCATCGCTCAGAGACTGGAGCCAAAGGCTCGGCAGTTGGGGCTCGCAGCTCAGCAGATCGAGAACAAAGCGCGGATGACTGAGTTCAGCACTCGGCGAGTCGAGAAAAAGGCTTAGCTCCTAAGGCTTGGAGCCAGAACGGTGGAGCCCAGGGCTTGGACGAAGCGGCTCTGCACTCGGCGGGTCCAGCAGCAGGCTCGGTTAATGGGCCTGGGAGATAAGTGACCCTGACCAAAGCCCATCAGTCACTCACCCCTTGCGCAGGGGGACTGGGGGAGGCGCTTCGTCCCCCAGTGGGGGGTTTGGGGGGCAAACGCCCCCCATTCCGGGTTCTCTGCAACCCCAAGCCTTCCCCCAAGTCAGCTTAAGGCAGGGCTACTGATCCGCTTGGATTTCCTGAATGCGAGCAATCCTGGCTTGGAGGACCGCTTGGCGACCCAGCGCTTGAGCCACATCGAGCCCCTGCTGATAAGTGGCAATCGCTTCCGCATACTTCGCCTGATCAGCGTAGAGATCGCCCATAGTCACATAGGTATCCAGCGAACCCTGGCGGTTACCAGCCGCCTGCTGAGCAGCCAGCAACTGGTTATAGGTTTGTAGGGCATTGGCGTAATCTTCGCGCTTGACATAGAGCAGCGCCAGCCGGTTGAGGAACAGATCCTGCCGCCCCAGCGCAGGAGCCGCATTCAGCCCCTGCCGGTAAGCCGCAATCGCCTCGGTATCGTTCGCCTGAGCAACATAGAGATCGCCAATGGCCGCATAGGTATCCAGCAGGCCCAGGCGGTTATCAGCCTCCAGCTGGACTTGCTGGAGCAAGTTATAAGTTTGCAGAGCGCGAGAGTAATCTTCGCGCTTGGCATAGAGCAGCGCCAGGCGATTGAGACTGTCAGTCGCCACGTAGAACTGCCGCTGGGTGCGGGCCAGAGCAAACGCTTCCTGATAAGCTTGCGCAGCCTGATCCGGTTGGTTGAGCGCCTCATAATCCTGCGCCAAGCGCAGCTGCAACTCCGGCAGCGGGCCCAGATTTTGTTGCTGCTGATAAATCGCGATCAGCCCCTGACGCGCCGTCGCGCTGCGCGTGCGATCACCCAGACTGGTGGCCGTGCGCTCCAGCTCCAGCAGCGTTTGCAATTCCGTGCGCTGGTCGCCGCGCTCGCGCACCAGCGGCAACAACTGCTCCTGGGTTTGGACCGCTTCGGTATCACGGAAACTGCCCTCACTCAAGCGGCTCAAAGCACTGAGGGTCACGACTTGCCCAGCCTGGTCACGATTAGCGCGCTGCAAAACCAAGAGGCGCTGATACAGCGGGATAGCAGGCAGAGGCTGGTTCATCCGCTCGTAAGCGCGGGCCAGCTGCAAGACGGTGCCGACCGCCAGGGGCGGTCCCTGGCTGTCTGCCTGCCTGACCAGTTGCTGCAGGCGCAGGTCTACCGACTGGACCACCGGCAATAGCTCCAGCTTGGTCGCCTGTGCACCGATTCGTCCCAGATTTTCCGCCATAGCCGTGCGGTCGCCCAGCCGTTGATGCGCTTGCAATTCCCGTTCCCAGCTGCCCAGGCCCACCAGGATGTTGCCCGACCGCAACTGGGCGGCCCCCTCCGTGCGTAAGCGCGCGGCACTCTCGCGCAGCGCCCGGACTTCCAGCGGGCTCAGAGTGCGGCTGACCGGCAGCAGATCAGGCGGGTAATTTGGGTCTACACGCGGCGGGGTGTAGGCCGGGGCCGAGGGCGCGGGGGCAGGCGCGGGCGGCTGCGGCTGCGTAGGCCGCTTGCGCGGGATGGGCGTATTGGGCGTCGGGTTCGGCGCAGCCAGAGCCAGGGGCGGACTCAGCAGACACAACGCCAGAGACAGACCGGAAACAAGAGGGCGCATACGCAAGCACACAAGCTGAAGGCGCGGTTCCAGAATAGCCTGAGCTGCCTGGTCCTGTGAGCCGTCAGCCTGGAATGGCGCTGACGGCTCACTGCTGCCCCTTATTGCAGCCAACGCACCACCCAAGGTGCGCTCAGCAAAACAGCCAGCAGGCGCGTGGTCTGCAAAACAGTCACAATGCCCGCATCGACCTGCACGCTAATCGCAATCAAAATAATTTGATTCAGCCCACCGGGACTGGTTCCCAAGTAGGCCGTAGCCAGATCCATCTTGGTCAGCCAGTGCATTAGAAAAGCCGCCAGTAAGCTCATTGCCAGCATCACGCTGACAAAAATCACCGCAGGCAAGCTGACTGCGCGCAGATTGGCCAGAAAACTGCGGTCCAAGCCCGCGCCAATCAAGATCCCAACCGGAATCATCAGGAAGACTTGCAGCTTAGTCGTGACCACGGGCGGCAGTTCCTGAACCGGCCCGCCCAGCAGCTTGAGCCCAAACACAGCCAGCATCGAGCCAATCAGCGCCCCAGAAGGCACACGCAGAAACTCTGCCAGCAGCCCACCCAAGGTACCCACCAGCAGCGTGATTAGAAGTTCGAACATTGAGCGGTCCATGCCCCGAGCACCTTGATGAGGACAGGCTCCATTGTCTCAGCCGACCTCGTGAGCGAACCCAAACCGGAGACGATATCGGCTTCTCTAACAAATCCTCTAAGATCTCCAGAGTAAACCCCTGGCTGAGTCATGCCTCCCGGTCCTCTCGGACGAGAAGGAAAACCCCACCATGAGCAGGTTCAATGTCTCCCTCGATCTCGGGAACGGGCACATCAAAGGCGCTCATCAAACTGGCGAAACCCTGATCCTCGACAGTGTGTCTGCCATCCCCAGCCCCGGCCTGACCCTCAACCACGACAGCTGCATCATCGAATACCTGCAGGCCAACCACGACGAGAACGAGAACTACGTAGGTCAGCGACGGGTGATCGGCTCCAGCGCCCGCAACGAGTTCCAGTATGTGAGCACCTTCAACACCGAGAAATACCAGACGGCGTTGTTTTTGGGCCTATCGGTATTCAAGCCGAGCCAGCCCAAAGCCCAGCGCTTCGAGGTCGAAAACCTGGTGGTCAGCCTGCCCGAGCCCGACGCCGTGAATGCCGAAGGCGAAACCGCTGCCGAGCTGCTGCGTCGCACCTTTGAGGGGGAGCACGTCTTCCGCTACAGCGCCCGCCGCCGCCATACCGACGTGACCCTGAACATCCAGCACGTCTCGGTGGAGCGCGAGGGCTATGGCTCCTTCCTCTACGCCCAGGCCAAGGGCCTGGTGCCCGACGATGTGGTCAGCGTGGTGATCGATCTGGGCCGCAAAACCTGCATCATTCTGCCAATCGACGAGGACGGCGACATCATGCCCGACGCTTCGGTGTTTCGCACTGGCGGTACCTACGAACTGGCGGTGATGATTGGGCGCACCCTGAGGTCGCGCATTGGCGGCACCCCCAACACTGATGCCATCCTCGAAGCGCTGCGTCACGGCAAACTGGTCTACGGCGTGGGTGCCAACGCTATTGATTTCTCCGCCGAATATGACGACCTGCTCTATGTCTGGTGGGACAACATTTTGGGCTACACCGAAACTGTGCTCGACCGCTTCATGCACCGCGTCGGCCTGTTTTTGATCACCGGCGGCAGCGCGGCCCTGATTCGCGACCTGTTCGAAGACGAAGCGGGCAACCCTACCGACCCCATGTTCCGCGTGGCCCCCGAGCCGCAACTGGCCAATGTCTTAGGCCTATTGCAGCTTGCCGAGCCGGATAGCCCCGACCCTTCCGAACCTGCTGCGCAACCGGCTCGCGCCAAGGGCAAGGCGGCGTAGTGCGGCAGTCGTCAGGAGAATTGAGGCATGAATGACGAGGACCTAGAAGTCCGCTTCACGCTCAAAGGTGGACTCAAAGACCAGGCCCAGAGTCTGGTAGACGCAGAGATTTTTGACTCGGTCGCCGCGCTGGTGCGGTACGTATTCGCCACCGAAGGGCCGCGCGTGATGTCGGAGCTGCAGCGCAAACACCACGCAGGCAGTGGCATCTTGCCCGCACCGCGCGCCCGACGCGGCTCCTGGACCGCCGGTCTATTCAGCTTGAAACCCGCCGCCAGCGACGCCGACGCCAACGGCAGCACACCCTCTGAACCCGCGCAGCAGGAGCCCAGCTCAGAGCCTGGACTACCCGAAGTTGTCGTCGAACCGGCTCCGCCTCGGGACCGAGCCGTGCCCGCCGCCAAAAGTGCCCTGGCCCGAGCCCGCAGAGCCGCGCAAAAGCGAACCTAATTCACCCCGAACCTGCCACCAATCTCGGTCGGGGCACACCGTGTGCCATCCCAGAATGATCCCCCGCCAAGTGCAAGAGATGAGTCGAAGCCTCTAGCTTGGGGCGGTGAGCAGATCGCTCCAATCCCGGAGCTCAAGGCTCGGGCCTTGAAGCTCAGAACTCGGGGCCTTGAGCAAAAAGCTCGGGCCTTGAGGCCCAACACTCGGGACACCGAGCAAAAAGCTGCGCCATCGGGGTTCGCTGCTCGAAGCCAGTGGCTCGCCGCTTGAACCCTGGAGTTCGCCGCTGAACCAGTGCAGCCTCAAGCTCGGAACGGGTCTGGAGGGGAGTCCGGAGCGTCTCTAGCCGGGTGCTCTCTCTAACTCCTGTGCGGTTTGGGTCGTAGAGACTGCGTAGCTGGGTCAGCGTCACTGCGTCTGGCTGCCAGAGCTGTTTCTAGCAGTCGCATCGACTGCGAATAGGCTGGCGCAATTCTGTAATCTTCGAGTTGTTTTCAAGATTCGCCCCTTGAGTCGAGGGTACGACTGGAGAATGGAGAAGACTGGGTCTTAAACTTTCGCGAGCTCTGCCATGCCCTTTTTGACTGCGCTGGATCTGCTCGCCTCTGCCTCGCGAAGCCACTGCCTGGCTATCTGCGCTGGGCTGGTGCCCTTGACGTTTTTGAGCACTGCTGCAACCTTGGCTCTGACTCTGTTGGGGCGGCCTCTGTTGGGGCGTCAGGTGCGCTGGAGCTTAGCCCTACAAACCTTGGGGGCTCTGTTGATACTGGCCCATGATCTGAGCTGGTTTATGATCGGCGTGGTCATGGGGCCGACCTTCGTCTTACTGTTTTTGGCGAGCTTTGCGCTGCTGGTGGCGGCAATGGCTGTCTGGCAACGCGAGCCGTTGCAACGCTTTCTGCGTGAACTGCTGAGGCCGGTGCTGGCGCGTTGGGTGCTGCTGGAGTCCTGAAGTCGAGCGCTTTCGCGCCTAGGCACTCCTAGTCTGTTGCAGTAAGTTAAGAATGACGTGTGGAGGCGGCACGTGAGGGCAAGGCGTGCACTGGGCCTGCTGGGAGCTGTACTGGTTCTGGGGGTTGCGGGCTGTGGGCTATTGGGCGGCGGGGCCTCTACGGTGCCGGTGGCGCTGCTCAGTCAGGTTGCGCCGGATGGCAAGTCGCTCACGGCTCTGGTGCCTTCTAGTCTGATCCAGCAGCAGGGCGGTCTGGATCGGGTGATTCAGCGGCTGAGGCGCTCCAAGCAGTTTGAGATCTTGCGCTTTGGTGAAAAAGCCTGGCAGTTCGCGCCGGTCGATCTTCAGGGGGAGGCTGAGTTTGCGCCGGTGGCGGTCTTTGCTTTGCCACAGGCGCTGAGTGCGCCGAAGCCGTTAGACGCCCCGCCAGATTGGCAGCAAGCTGGGCTGATAGTCCCGGCAGGTGAGGTTCAGGCGACGGTTCGCTCTTATGAACTCACCTGTCCGCCTCAGATTGCTAAGGTGGCTCTGGCTCAGGCGCGGGAGGCGTTTGCCAAGCTCAATCTGCCAGCCGCGAATCTGGCCCGCCTGTCGATTGTGTCGATTACTTGCCTGGATCTGGAGCAGGATGGCCAGCCGGAGCTGGTCTACGGAGTGCGCCTGGATAATCCTTTGCGACCGCTTGATGTGCGCGATAACTGGCAGGCGTTTCTGGCTCGCCCAGAAAACGAGCGCGAGGAGTATAGCTTGCTGCTGCTCAGCCATGAAGTCAGCCCTGGCCTGGCGGGCTCTACGCAGGACGCGCAGTGGCAAACCCAAACCTTGATTGAAGATATCCGACCGCTCGATGAGGTGGGGGACAGTGTGGATAGCTATCTGTTGGCGGGAGCTGCTGATCTCGATGGGGATGGCACG
>JANNOU010000109.1:0-8822 GCA_031399305.1 Leptolyngbya sp. SOY_34_metabat_272 | reverse complement strand
CAGTCGCAACTCGAGCGGAAAAAACAACATTCAAATCACTTATGATACTGACGCTAAAAGCGCCAGTATTCGAGTGACCCTGCCCATCACTCAAACCATAGATTCGGCGGGGAAACCCGTGTTTACTGCTGACTCTTACCTGCAAGACTAATGGCAGAAGATCCCAAGGGAATAACAATCACCAAATCCGCCCTCCCTGGGGCGCAAATTCGGTCAACCGTGGGATTGCGAAAAATCTCCGTAGGCGGAGATTTGGGGACGAAAAGTTTCTTTCAAAAGGCCACTGGTTTTTTGACTGGTGGCATAAAAGGGCTGGCCGGACTAGCTTTCGGTATTTTTGGGTTCTCGCTGAGGACCCTCGTTACGGCTTTTTTTAGTACCGTCGGTTATATTTGGAACTTTAATTGGGCGGTGTCAGATGTCGCAATTGACCAAGAGATCAAAAATCTCTGGGTGCAGTTTGCTGGCCTGCTCGGTGGAGCTATTGGTAACGCTATTGGCTGGATAGGCTGCGGCGCTGTGCCCGCCGCTATTATCTTTGCCTTTAACGAGGCAATGGGTCTCTATGTCCTGAAGGAAGTAGGGGAAGAGGCTCTAGAGGAATTAATCGCCAACGTAGCCGTAATCGTCTCAACTGCGGCTAGAAGCCTTGTACAAGGCTCTCTGCTTTTTGCTTACAAGAACGTTCGTAAACTTTTGAGAGCCGATAACAAACTGGCTGAATTAGTATTGGGTCCAAACAGGGCTAAAGCCCTACAGGCTTGGGACCCCAAGCAGGGGGGGTACTGGAGCTTTGCTGGGGTACTTGAAAAGGCGATAGATAGCATCCCAGGTCCGGCTCTGCAAAACTTTACTGAGGAGCTTGTAGACGAGGCCTCCGACGCCTGTATTGAGGCGGGCTATGTGGTCGCGGACGCCGTAGATAGCTACCTCGCTATGCAGCGGCTATCGTTTCGGTCGCAGCAAGGCCAGCACCGGGTTGTCGAGTTGCAGCCGAATCGCGAGCTGCCAGAGAAGATCGTTCTCTCCGTGCCAGAGCAGCAGGCAGAGCAAGCCATCCTCCAGACCCTGGCTAACCACACGTTGCTCAACAACCGCGACGTGGGTGCGTGGGTGGGACAACCGGCTGAGGAATACCTCAAGGCGAAGCCCATGTCCTTGAGCCTGGTCGTCCACTTCTTCAACGTGGATCGCCCACCGTGGCGGACTCAAGAACGCACCACGCCGCTCAAACACGCTACCTACACCGTGCCCAACCTCAAGCGCAGTAAAGCCGATTGGGAAACTATCAAGCTGGCTTGTGGCGGGGCCAACGGTTACATGTGGGGTCGATTCCGGTGCACCATAAACACCAGCTCGGGCCGTCAAATCGCTGTTTACGGCGGCAGCGAGTCAGAGGCTGAAGACCGCGCAAAGGCACTGCTGTCGCTTTCCGATGATGAAGCGCTTACCGTGAGCGTCAGCGAAGAAAAGCGCGAAGGTCGCCGCGCTGGCACCTCCAAGCTCTACAAAGAAAGCACTCGGATGTACCCGGCCTATGCGTTCATCCTGCATCAGACAAAAGTTCTCAATCAGAATGAGGCCAACCGATCCAACCTCAGCGGCGATTACCGCCTCAGCAAAGGCCGGATCGAGTTGTGGACGAACCAGAAGCCGCCCGGAACGGACGAGACCATCCGCGAAGCGCTCAAGGACGGTGTGGAGCAGGCAGGAACGCCGGATCCAACGCCCTGACGCGACTACAGCAGATCGCGATAACGTTCCAGACACAGGTGCCGCTCCTGCGCAACCTGTGTTGAGTCAGTATCTGAGCCGCTGTACTGTCGCAGCAGTTCTAGGCGCTCATCGAACAGCTGATCGATCACTTCTCGCCAAGACAGGCCCAGCTCCTCAGAGAGTCGCCGTATTAGCCGCTGGCGCGGCAGGTAGTAGTAGGTCAGGTGGCTCAACCTGCCATATCGGTATTTGCGCTTGATGATCGAGCGACGGCTACGTGTGGAGAGCTGAGGATAAAGGGTGAGAGCCATACAAAATTGCGATTTTTGTTGCCTACACAAAAATTTTATTGCATACCTTTAACGAGCTTCAACGCAAGGTGCAATGATAGAAGCCCTAAGGGGTCCACCTCTGAATCCTATTCTCCTTACGACCTGATTTTTGGCACCCAAGGCTCAGCGCATCAGTGCTTATACGGCTTGACAGAACGAATTTGGCCTGATTAGGTTGTGTTCATTCCGCTAGCCACCTGTAGAGCCAATGTTTGTTGTATTTGGCCCCTCGGGGACGATTAAAAGTGAAACCCTTGAAGGCCTTTTGATAGAGGCCGCTACTCTTGCTACTGGCAAAAGTAAGGGTGGAACCGAGGCCATCCGAGAGCGCGCCCACGTCGGCATGAGCGTGGTTGAGGATGGAGCCTGGATAAAAATCGAGGCTTTTCTTCCGGTTAAGCGAGTAATTGGCCCTGCGGGTGAATTCCAGCTAATTGCAATAGAGTTTCTGGAAGGCTAGATAGTTGTTTATCTCAAAAAGGAAGTGAAGCATGGCTCCCACCCAAAGAGGGAAAAAGCGAGATGTAACCGTTGGTGTAAAGGTAAACGCGAATTTAATTTACGTGTTCACCACCAAAAATCTGAGCGGCATTCCAGGCGTTAGTGATGCTGATCTAGTTGGTCAGTTAGGGCACATCGCAGCGACAGCTCTCGGGGCAAACGCCCTACCCAAGGTGCTCGGGGCAAACGCTCCGAGTCCTCCCCGCGTCTCCAAGAAGCTGGCGACTGCTGGGACGGCTGGGCAGGGAAGCGTAGGCACCTTCTGCGCCTACGACAAACTAGGAACCGCTCGCGCCGCTGGCTGGAGCCTGTCCAAGGCTGGGCGTGGTGTCGCGATCAGGTCCACGGGCAAGAGTGTCACAGCGGCTGTAGAGATTGATGGTGTTATCTACTGCTGGCCACTCAACTCCACAGACCATGCTTCCTACGCTGAGTCCTTAGGGCTAAAGGCTCCTGCCTCGATCACCTCAGAGGCCGAGAAAAACCGCTGCGTCACAGGAGCGACCGCACCCAAGCCAGGGAGAATTTCACTCCGGCTCGAAGGGGGATCCACCTTCAGTTCCTACTGCAAACCCGACGCTGCGCCCGAGGGCGAATGGTTCGGAAAATCCTCACCGTTCCTGTATGGCAACGCCACGGCTCCTGCTGGCGGTGGCACTTGATCCCATGTCGGCTTCGCAGCGAGGCAGAAAATATGGAGAGTTGGTTGGCTGCTTGGCCAACGAGCATGTGCTTTACCTTTTCAGACCAGCAGACTCCAGCCGCGTCGTCGGCCTAGGAAACGCACCATACACTCAGCTGGGCTGGGGACCGGCTGTGGTGTTGGCTCTTTTCAGCCAGCCCAAGATTCTGGGGGCCAATTCCCCAAAACCGCCTCGAGTTTGCAAGCAATTTGGCCAGCGCAACTTCAGTGCCTTTTGCGGCACTGACAAGTTGAGCGACGCAAAAGCAGCGGGGTGGCGACTGGATAAGGCAGCGCTCTCCACTTCACTGCGACGCGAAGGAAAAACGATCACAGCAGTTATTCAGCTTGGTGGAGTGAATTACTGCTGGCCCGTCTCTAGTGCTGACTTCGCGGCCTTCGGTCAGGAGCTGGGCTGGAAACACCCCAGCTCGATCACCTCCGAGACTGAGCAAGCTCGCTGCGTTCGGGCCTCCGGCCTGCCTAGGCCCGGCAAAATCAAGCTCAAGCTCGAAGGCGGCAGCGTATTCAGCAGTTTTGTCGCACCTAATGCATCCCCCGAAGGTGCTTGGTTCGGGCGGACCGAGCCGCTTTTCTACCGCGATCCAGACCTATGAGCAACCTTCTGATCCTGCCGGGTCACCCGCTGTTTGATGTCACCCTGGCCAGCACCGCGCCACCCGGCTGGCAAAAGGTGGCGGCCCAAGACGATCAGGCGTGGTTCGTGGTTCAGCCCGGATCGGCGGGCCTGCTGACGCCGGTCAGTCTGGCGCGCCTCGATGAGTACACCGAAGACGGCGAGTGGGAAGCCCGAATGCAGGAGATGGGCGATGACACTGAACTGGAGGAGCTTGGGGACAGCAACGCCGATACCGGAGAGATGGACGGCTTTCCCATTAGCTGGTGAGGCTCGCCTGACCACACTCAAAGTCCGCTGCATCCTCAACACCGAGTTGATCAACATCAACAGCTGGACGTGGCTCCGTGCCACCTACACCGCAGCTGGCGAGACCCAGGTGTCCAGAGCCTTCCGTATCTACCCCAAGCTGGAAACGCAGATCATCCAGGTCATCACCCCTCGGGATTTCTTGGGGCAAGCGATCACTGAGCGCAGGTTCGAGGTCCGCAAGGGCTATCGACGGCGAGCCCGGATCGGTATCCTGGTCGATTCCAACTGGTCAATCGAACTGCAGGAGCAGACAGCGGTCGCAGCAATCACCGGCGACGGCGGCGTGTCTGACGAAGTGGTGAACGTGCTGCGGAGTGACATCTTGCGCGTCGAAGGCAAAGTCGATGACGTGCAGATTCGCGTCATCAATGTCGAGCAGCAGGTGGGCGAGCTGGTACTCGCGGGTGGCCCACTGGATCTGATCCGTGCCGACTTAGAACAAGTCGGGCAAGCGATCGAAGAAGACTACCTCAACTCTCCCGGTCCGGAATTTGAGGGCGGCGACCTGGACAACCCGAGCGGCGAGGAAGCCTTCGACGGAGGCGAGTACTGATGGCTGAGAATCGCACGCCGAGATTTAAGCGAACCCGGCTGCAGGGCGCACCAAACTCGCTGCTGTTCGGCGAACCAGCGTACAGCGACAAAACTCGGACGCTCTACATCGGTAGGGCGGATGAGTCGGTCCTGGCTATAGCTGGAGCCGAAGCCGATGGCAGCACAAGGCTGATCAGCGTCGCTTATGCAGCAGCGGCCAGCCTGAGTGCCTTACGCCTGGTCAATCTTGGGCCTGACGGACTGCGCTACGCCGATCCAGCTGCTGACAGTACGGTGCTGGGACTGACGCTGCACGCGCTCGCACCAGGCGAAACGCCACAGCTGGTCTTGCGTGGCCCGGTCAGCGACAGCAGCTGGGCCTGGTTGCCGCAACAGTTTCTATTCCTCGGGGACGCTGGCGTGCTCACCGCCACCAGCCCTCAGTCCGGGCGGCTGATCGTAGTCGGCCAGGCGCTCTCCGCTACTGAAATCTTTTTGAGTCCTCAACCGGCAATTCAACTATGAGCAATCGTTTCCTGACCCTGGTCAACGGCGTGATCACTCGGCTGCAGGCGATCACCACCAGCGCTGGCGTCGCTGACGCCAACAAAATTGTCTCGACTGACGGCACCGGCAAAGTCAACAGCACCCTGCTGCCCGCTGGCATTGGAGCCAGTACAAAAACCTTCCCGGCGACGGAAGCCTTGGCGGCGGGAAACTTCGTGAATATTCACGACAACGCAGGCGTTGCCAGCGTGCGCAAAGCTGACGCCAGCAACAGCCGACCGGCCAACGGCTTTGTCTCTGCTGCAGCTGCCAGTGGAGAGAGTGCCATCACCTACCTGGCTGGTGAGAACACAAACTCGTCTGGCTTGACCGTGGGCACCGGCAAGGCCTTTCTGTCGGGCACCACGCCGGGTCAGGCCACCATGACCCCGCCGACTACTGGAATCCTCCAGGCACTGGGGACACCCACTTCAGCCACGTCGCTGCAATTTGAAGACGATGGCTATGTGGTGCTGTGAAATTTCTGACAATCGTCAACGGCATCCCCGTGATGCTGAACGTTCCCGACAGCGGATCGTCGGTCCTATTTCAGCTCTATCCGCCTGTCCTTCCATCTGCCAATCCCCCTCAGCCGTCAGTCAAATCCGACCTCCCGGCCTATTTGTTTGACCCATCAGGCACTGAGTCTCTGGACATTATTGGCTGGGCGATAGGACTCGGAGCATCGGATAGCGTCAACGTGAAGTTGACAACCTCGGGCGGAGGGACTTCCGGCTCTACCACCTGGGAAATTAAGTTTCAGTCCCTCACGGCAAATGCTGCACCGAGTGGAACTTTCTTGACCGGCAAAACGTTGACAATCGTCAACAGCTCAACGAATGGAGGATTTAGGCAAGGGACCTTGAATTTCACTTCTACAGAGCACGGAATCACAGATAACGAACCCTTCCGGATGCGAATTTCCAGGTTGGGGGCGGACTCGGCGGATACCGCAGGATCTGATACTGCGCTGGTTTTTTATCAGATCTATAAGTAGGTGAGTTTGTATGGCAAGAGGCTTTGGGATTTCCAATGGCGGAGGTTCGACAGACAGAATCCGGGTTGACCCCAACTCGGGTAACGACTTCAAAACTTACGCGGCAAAATTCTGGATGGCCTCAGCCTCTGTCAATGGCCGCGTCTGGGACCAGCCTGGCGGCTCGTTTTTGCTGATTCACAGTAGTTCGGCAAATTTGAGGTTTGCGATTAACTACACAGGAGGAACTCAGGCCGGATGGAGTTTTTCTTGCGGCACTGGCTTTCATCAGGTAGTCGTCCGCTACACGCCCAATAGCTTCAGCTCTCCAGACATTTGGCTGGACGGAAGCAAAGTCACGCTGACTGTTGAGCAGGCGCAGTCTGCCGCCACTGGAGAAAATCCTTCTGGCGGCACGGACATCGGCAATAGGGCAGCGCAGGATCGCGTCTGGCCTGGCCACATCTACGAGTACGCTTTGTGGCACGAATTTCTCTCGGATGAGGCTTGCTTAGAGTTGTCAAGCGGCCTCAGTCCCATGGCCTACGTGGCAAAAAATTTGGTGGCCTATCTGCCCATGAGAGGCGGGGTCAATCCGCCCATCAACGTAGCCAGCGGCGTGGCGGCATCCGCCCGGACTGGGACCCTGACCGGCAAGAGCGAAGTTTGGGGAGGGCGACACATGTGGCCCTACTGCGCTTAGAAATGCCCGCCGTCGAGCGAGACTTGCAGCCGATCAACGGTTCTGCGGTGTGGAAGCAGCCAGTGGGCTACGCCACACCCTTCGCGCTGTTCTGCCCACAAATCGCGGCTGACTCGGTGGTGAGCGTCGCCGTGACCGCTGCTTCGCTGCTGCGCAAAGAGTTCATCACCACCTACCTGCTAGCCCTGGCTGCCGCCGATTTTGCCGAGCCCTGGCAGAAAGTCGGCGGGACGCCTGGCGAGCGGCTGATCAGTTGCTGGTGCGGCGCGCTGCCAGCAACCCGGCGTAGCGCCCGCCACCTGCTGCTGTGCGAGCACCTGAGGCCGGTCTCCGGCCACCGACCTTTCCGAGTGCTGCCGGAGGCCTCGCATCAGATCTGGCTTTTCTACCAGCCCCGGCGCGATTTATCCAGGCTGAACCTGCTGTTCCGCTGCCAGGCCGCGCTGCTGGTTCCAGGCCGCGAGGAAGACTGGCCCGCTCGCGCCGGTGTCGAGTTCCTGGCCCGACTGCTCTCAGAGCAAAAGGATGTGCGCAAGCTGATCCGCTTCGACGCCACCGACCACGGTGGCTTCTGGGCAGAAGCGTTGTACTACTACTTTGTGCAGCTGCGCCGGGACTATGGTGGCTGAACAAAAGAGCCCTGCCGAAGGGGGTGCGATGAGACCAGAAGATCATTTGGGCCTGGTAGTGTTCCAAGTCAGGAGACTACCTTTTTGCGGCCCTGATAACTTCGAGGATCTATTCCAAGTTGGGGTGATTGGATTGATCAAAGCGTGTCGTCGATGGGACGGCCAAAGTTTCTCTAATAGTTTTTCGACATACGCCACGAAATACATACGTGGCGAGATTTTTCATTATCAGCGAACCTTAATCGGAAGAACCGATCAAGGCAAGAATGCCATTAAGCCACACGCCAATGCTTGTTCCCTGGACGCTGGCAATATACCCGAGAAAGCTTTCTATGACAGCGATCAATCTTCTGACGAGTGGGAAGCCATGAAAGTCACTTGGCTCTCCCCTTGGGAAAAATCAGAGATTGAAAGAAAATGCCTTGAGCTTGTGATCACCAAAGGACTTACTCGACAAAAAGCTTCAGAGATCTTAGGCATAAATCCAATGAAAACGACCCGTGTTGTGCGCTCTGCGCTGACACGATTACATCAAGCCTATCTCTCTGCCGTTTTAGAGAGTGACAGCTACTGTAGCTGAGCATAAAAAAGCCCCGCCGAGGCAGGGCATGGACTTAAGCTACGCTCCCCCAAAACTGCCCTATTTCTTGCCCTTGCCCATCAGAAACAGTGCGGCGATGGCCCCCAGATTGGGCCAAACAATGTTTGCGATGGCCACCCATTTCTGATCCAGTAGCCCGGCCTGGCTGGCAGTGACCAGCCCCGCACCACCCGCAGCAGTCACGATCGCTGCGACATTGCTCCACTTGTTCACGCTCTCCTGAGTCTGCAGCGGGGCTTCGGCGGACGTCGGCTGTGTGTTGTAGGTCATGGTGCGTCTCCTTGCAAGGAAGGTGTTGACCCTCAGGCTTCCCTCAAATTTTCCTGGTCAACAGCGCCAGCAGGCCCTCCTTATCTCCGCCCATCAGCAGCAGGCCCACGCCGCCGGTGCTGAGCAGGCCCAGTGCTCCTTCTGCCCACTTGGGGATGCGCTGGGGCAGCAGCAGCGCTGCTGCTAACACCACGAGCAATACGGCTCGATAGACGGCTCGCTGCTGGCTACCACTGCGGACCTCTGCCCGCAGCTGCAGCAGTTCGGATTCCAGTTCGCCCAAGCGCTCATTGATGATCGGGTCCATAAGAAAGCCCGCTCTCGCAGGCTGGGGAGATTCTTCACTGAGCCCAGAGTTCCCCCGCCAAAGAAAAGCCTCCCGC
>JANNOU010000108.1:0-5576 GCA_031399305.1 Leptolyngbya sp. SOY_34_metabat_272 | reverse complement strand
CGGCAACTTCGCTAGGCTCTGGCGGAAAGTGAGCGTAGGGCTTTTGCCAGCAGTCTCGTCAAGTCAGACGCTGACGGATCCAGAGACTCAGCAGAGGCAGCGCCAGACGGTACCCCTGCTCTGGCCCATAGAGCAGGCCCTTTTGTTGCAACCCGGCTAGCGCACCCTGCAGGCTGCCGCCCCGTGACAGGCAGTGCTTATGGATGTACTCCCGGCTCTGGGGTTTATCGGTGGGGTCCAGGGCCAGACATTCCAGCAGCTGCACCTGACTGCCCGGCAGTAGCAACAGCAGCGACTCAAACACCGATGAGAGATCTTCCAACAGACTCTGGATTGCCTGCTGTACCTGCTGCTTGCGGATCACCCCGTCGGTCTGGCGCAACAGCTGCAAGCGGCGGGTCAGGGCCAGCGCATCGCCGAAGTGGCCCTGGACAGCACTCAAGAACAATTCCATGACGGGCTCCAGCGGGTCCAGGGTCTGGCCACTCGCCCGCAACAGTTCGCGCACCCAGGCGGCCAACGTGTCATCTGACAGCGGCCCAAGCTGCACAATCTCCAGTGGGTTGTCCTGATCGGGCTGAGTGGTAACCTCGGCAATGGTTGCTAGCAACACGTAGCTGACCTGGGTTTGGCGCTTGATCTCGCGTCGCAGAAAGGTCTCCCACATACCGTTGCGATCCCAGGAGCGGATATGAGGAAAGCTCTGCAAGATCAGGACCGCCCGCCCGCCCAGCGACTCAGCCAGGACCTGGGGCAGCGCGATCAGCTGCTCAAACGCCTGCCAGAGATACTCCCGGTTGAGCGAGCGCACTGGCCTGAGCTTGCCCTCTGGGCTGAGGCAAAACAGCCCAGAGGCTGGCCCAGCCAGCCACGCCTGAATCAGCGCCTGAGCGATAGCGCTGCAGAAAGTCTGGTCTAGGCTTTCACACAGCAGCTGCACAAAACGCTCGCCGTCGGTGGCCCGGATGCAATCGACTTCTAGCACCCGAGCCTCGATTTCCCAGGCAGCTCGTCGCACCAGTGTCCGCCGTCCGCTGCCGGGGACACCGACTATCAGCAAATCGCCATCGCGGGCCAGGATTTGCACGATACGTTGAAATTCTGCCGGTCGTCCCACCAGCTCCAGCGACACAGACAGTTCCTCCGGCAGCTCGGTCGACAAGGTTTCTCTGCCCGCAGCATAGTTACTTTCAGGCGGATTCTCGATATTGTGGGCGGTATCGTCGGTCTCAGTGGACGGGTGAGCGCGGAAGGAAAACATTACAACAGTTGCGAGTGACTTTCTCGTCTTGGCACTATGATCAGGTGTTGAAGCACGCACAGCACTACTTCTTAGACTCACTCATGACCTCTCCATTGTCTGCGACCGCGCAGCCCTCTGCGCAGCCGACCCTTTGGCACTCTCTCAGCGTCGAGAAAGCACTAGCCCTCCAAGAGAGCGACCAAGAGCAGGGCCTCAACGCCGAGCAGCTC
The DNA here is from genome assembly GCA_031399305.1 of Leptolyngbya sp. SOY_34_metabat_272. Taxonomy (GTDB): domain Bacteria; phylum Cyanobacteriota; class Cyanobacteriia; order FACHB-261; family FACHB-261; genus FACHB-261. Next base: position 4,103 of record JANNOU010000108.1, on the reverse strand, counting down.
CGGGAGCGAGCCGAGCGCTTTGGTCCCAATGAACTAGAGGAAAAAGCGGGGCGCAGTGCCTGGCGCATCTTGTTGGACCAGTTCGCCAACATCATGCTGATCATGCTCTTGGCGGTGGCCTTGGTCTCGGCGTTCCTGGGAGAGATCAAGGATGCCCTAGCAATTTTGTTCATCGTTGGCATTAACGGTTTGTTGGGCTACATCCAGGAGAGCCGAGCCGAGAAAGCCCTCGCTGCGCTCAAGAAATTGTCTGCGCCGATCGTGCGGGTGAAGCGCAACGGCAAGGTTGAGGAAGTCTCGGGCACAAGCCTGGTGCCTGGCGATATTGTGCTGATGGAAGCAGGGAGCCAGGTTTCGGCAGATGGGCGGCTGTTGGAAGCGGTGAACATGCGGGTGCGCGAGGCCGCCCTGACCGGTGAAGCCCAGCCGGTTACCAAATCCCCTACGGCTCTGGTGGCTGAGGATGCCTCCTTGGGCGATCGCAACAACATGGCGTTTCAGGGCACCGAGGTTTTGCAAGGGCGGGGAACGCTGCTGGTCACTGCTACGGGCATGCGCACTGAGTTGGGCCGGGTTGCTACGTTGCTCCAGGGCGTGGAGAGCGAGCCGACCCCCCTGCAGCGGCGGATGACCCAGTTGGGCAATGTGCTGGTGAGCGGTGCCTTAGCTTTGGTAGCAGTGGTGGTGCTGGTCTCTGTAGCCCGCACGCCCGATGGGTTTACCAAAATCTTGTCTGGGGATTTCAGCCCCCTGAAAGATCCGCTGCAGGTATCGCTGAGCATGGCGGTGGCGGTAGTCCCTGAAGGGCTACCTGCGGTGATTACAGTGGCGCTGGCGCTGGGCACACAGCGGATGGTCAAGCGCAATGCCCTGATCCGCAAGCTGCCTGCGGTAGAGACCCTGGGCTCGGTCACAACTATCTGCTCTGACAAAACCGGCACCCTTACCCAGAACAAAATGGTGGCTCAGGTGGTCCATACGCCAGGGACGACCTTTGAGGTCAGCGGCACCGGCTACGCTCCCGAGGGGGAGTTTTGCCGGGCAGAGGCAGGACCCATCCAGGACGCCAAAGCCGAACCCGAGCTTTACACACTGTTGCTGTCCTGCGTGGTCTGTAACGATTCCTTTCTCAAGTCTGAGCCGCCAAACCACTGGACAATTGTGGGCGACCCCACCGAGGGAGCCCTCCTGACCTTGGCCGGTAAGGCACAGCTGGACAAGTCTCAGGTCGGGCAGCGATTGCGGCGAGTGGGTGAGTTTCCCTTCTCCTCCGAGCGCAAGCGCATGAGCGTGATCTGCGAATGCGACGCCGACTACGATTTGCCCTTGCCCATCCACCCTTCCTACTGGATGTTCACCAAGGGCTCGCCCGAGCTGACTCTGGCCCGCTGCACGCGTATCCAGATCGGCCAGGAAATCCAGCCCCTGCGAGATGAACAGCGCGAACAGATTCTGAAACAAAATGAGGAACTGGCGCGGCGTGGCATCCGAGTCTTGGGCTTTGCGATTCGCGAGTTAGAGGAGCTACCCTCCGAAGACCAGGATGAAGCCACCGAACAGGAGTTGATCTGGCTGGGTCTGGTGGGCATGTTGGATGCGCCCAGGCCCGAAGTGCGCGACGCGGTTGACCGCTGCCGACAGGCGGGGATCCGTACTGTGATGATCACCGGCGACCACCAGCTCACTGCCACGGCGATTGCCATAGACCTGGGCATTGTGAACGATGCTAATCCCCGCTCGCTCAGCGGCCAGGAACTGGAGCGCATGTCCCAGCCAGAATTGGAAGCTGTCGTGGAAGAGGTCAGCATCTACGCCCGTGTCTCGCCCGAGCACAAGCTGCGCATCGTACGGGCGCTGCAGAAGAACGGTGAGTTTGTGGCGATGACTGGCGACGGGGTGAACGATGCTCCAGCGATTAAGCAGGCGGATATCGGCATCGCAATGGGCATCACCGGCACCGATGTCAGCAAAGAAGCCAGCGACATGGTCCTGCTCGATGACAACTTTGCCACGATTGTCGCGGCCACCGAAGAGGGGCGGGTCGTCTACTCCAACATCCGCAAGTTCATCAAGTACATCCTGGGCTCTAACATCGGCGAGGTGCTGACGATTGCAGCCGCTCCCATTCTGCTGCCGATTGGCGATGTGCCTCTGACGCCTTTGCAAATCCTGTGGATGAATCTGGTCACCGACGGGCTGCCAGCGCTGGCTCTGGCGGTGGAGCCCGCCAACCCTGATGTCATGCGTCGTCCCCCCTTTAACCCCAAGGAAAACATCTTTGCGCGGGGACTGGGCGCTTATATGGTGCGCATTGGCATCGTTTTCGCGATTTTGACGATCATCCTGATGGAGATTGCCTTCCACTGGCGCAATGAGTTCGGCTCTGACCCAGAGTCCTGGAAGACGATGGTGTTCACGACCTTATGTCTGGCACAAATGGGTCACGCTCTGGCAGTGCGCTCCAGCACCAAACTCACGATTGAGCTAGATCCCTTTTCTAATCCGTTTGTGTTGGCGGCGGTCTCCGTGACCTCGTTACTGCAGCTGGCGCTGGTTTACGTCAAACCGCTGAGCGAATTTTTCGGCACCCACTGGCTCTCGCCCCTCCAGTTGGGTATTTGCGTTGGCTTTAGTGCTCTGATGTTCGTCTGGATCGAAGCTGAAAAGCTTGTGTTTCGGCGGATTGGGCTGCACAGTGAGGAATGACTGTCAGCAGCTCGAGCTACGCTCGAGCTGATCACTAACCCAAGGTATGGAGAGTTTCCCCCAGCTCGGCTTAGTGGCTTTGTTGATTGCCATTAACGCCTTTTTCGCCGCTTCGGAAATCGCGCTGGTCTCTTCCGATCCCGTGCGTCTCGAAACTCTGGCGAAAGCTGGCAACCGCCCAGCGGCCCGCGCCCTGAAGCTCACGCGCAACAGCACGCGCTTCTTGGCCACGATTCAGGTGGGGATCACGCTGTCCGCGTTTTTCACCTCAGCGGCGGCGGCGGTGGATCTGTCGCTGCCGGTGACCCGCAGCCTAGAGCCGCTGCTGGGGCCCTTTGCTCCAAATGTGGCCTTTGTGCTAGTCACGGTGGCCGTGTCTCTGATGAGCTTGATTTTTGGGGAACTGGTCCCCAAGCGGCTCGCCTTGCGGCATGCGGAGGTCTTAGCCTTGCAGGTTGCCGCCCCGCTCACCTGGCTGGGGCGTAGCTGTGGGCCTCTGGTGCAGCTGCTCACCAATGTCACCGACTGGGTGCTTAGCTGGTTCGGCAAGGCGCAGGCGGACGAGGCCACTCGAGTCAGCCTGGATGAGTTGAAGGCGCTGATCGAGGCTGCCCGCGAAGGCGGCACTTTGGGCGAGCAGGAGCGACGTATGATCTTGGGAGTCGTCGGCCTGTCGCGGCTGACCGCGCGAGCGGTGATGGTGCCCCGGGTGCACATCCAGGCGATCAGCATCAAGACGACGCTGGCCGAAGCCTACAATATTGCGGCCCAAAACGCCCACACGCGTCTTCTGGTCTATGACCAGGACATCGACCACGTCAAGGGCATCTTGCATGTCAAGGACCTGGTCTGGCCCCTGGTCACCACCGGCCCGAAGGCCAGTCCAGACAGCGGCCAACCGCCTAGCGTGCGTGAACTGATGCGCCCCGTGCGTTTTGTGCCGGAATATAAGCTAGCCAGCGACATTCTGCGCGAGATGCAGAAGAACCGCCTGCATTTGGTGGTGGTGACCGACGAGTACGGCGGCACGGCGGGGCTGATCACCTTAGAAGATCTGCTGGAGGAAATTGTTGGCGAGATCCGAGATGAATACGACGCGGAGGAAGAAGCCGAATTTTTGCGCCTTGGCACGCATAAGGGCATTTTCAACGTCCGGGCCAGTCTGGCACGGGTGAACAACGAGCTGAGCTCCGACCTGCCACGTGACCAAGTGGCGACCCTGGCGGGTCTGTTCCTGTCAGAGTTCAACCGATTGCCTGAGCCCGGGGGGGCTCTGCGGATCGACAATGTCGAGCTACTGGTGCTAGAGGACGGTCAGCGTATCCAGGTGACCTACACGCCGCCAACTCAGACTGAGGAGATTGCCATCTCTTAGTCAGTGATTTCGGGTAGGCATT
>JANNOU010000082.1:0-16497 GCA_031399305.1 Leptolyngbya sp. SOY_34_metabat_272 | reverse complement strand
AAAGGTCCCCCAGGTCGGTATCAGGGGTAGCCCTAGCGAATATCTGGAATCCCGATCGAGTAGCTCAATCAAAAAAGACACTGCCAAGACAGTCCACTCAACGTAGCGGAAGACTAGACGGATAGACGGAAAAGCAACCGTTTCGCAATTGCCTGAGCTGAGTGCCATGAAAGCTGAGCCATGAGAGCCAACCAAGATTCTATCATCCGGTTACCGACCTCTCTCGATGACAAATGTCACAGCGCCTATGCGCTTTGTCACCGATCTCGATGAGCTAAATCGAGGCTATTAAGGTGCTGTCTTTGTTAGTTTACAGATGGCTAAGGTTTATTGCGTTGAGAGAATCAATGATTCTTGAGTAGGTTATGACCAGATTTCGACGATTAACAATTCTGCTTAGCCTGGTTAGCCTCTGCGCTGCCTGCGGCGTTCAGGGGCAAAGTTCTAACCCTGAGTCATCTGTAGAAGCAGCACCCGTAAGCTCAGTTGTCGCGCTGGGGAGAATCGAGCCTGAAGGCGAAGTGATTAAGCTCTCAGCCCCCAATGCCCAAGACAGTCGTGTGAACCAAGTTCTGGTGAGCGAAGGGGATTTGGTCAGGGCCAATCAGGTAATTGCAATTTTGCAAGGCATTGACCGTCGGCAAGCAGAGGTTAGGGATGCGGAGGCCGAGGTTCGCTTGAGGCAGGCAGAGCTAGCCAAGGTGCGACAAGGCGACTCCAAACAGGCGCAATGGGTCGAGCAACAGGCTGCGATTGCTCGCCTAAACGCGCAACTTACCACCGAAACCAAGCAAAAAAAAGCGGCCATCACCAGCGCTCAAGCGACGCTCAATGAGGCTCAACTGACCACTCAGCGTCGGCAGGCTCTGGCTAAGGAAGGGGCAATCTCTCGAGCAGACCAGGATGCTGCCCAACGTGAGCTAGCCATCGCCCAAGCCACGCTGGCTGAGCGCAGAGCCGACTTAGAACAAACCGTGACCACCCTACAAGCCGCCCTCGCTGGGGAGCGCGCAAAGCTAGCCCAGTTGCGGGAGGTCCGCCCAGTCGATATCGAAATTGCTCAAGCGCAACTGGTGAAAGCGAAAATTGCAGTTGAGCAGGCCAAGGCGAATCTGGAAGAGGCTCAGGTCCGGGTCCCGGTGGCGGGGCAAATCCTGCGAATTAACACCCGCGTCGGCGAGCAGGTCAATACCAGTCAGGGCATCGTGGAACTAGCGCGCACTGACCGCATGTTTGCGATCGCCGAGGTTTCTGAAACAGACATCGGCAGAGTTCGCAAAGGGCAGCGAGCGACAATCACCAGCGAGTATGGCGGCTTCAGTGGCGAGATTCAGGGCACGGTGGAACAGCTGAGCTTGCAGGTCGGCAAGAAAGCCCTTGAGGAGCAGGATGCTTCTAGCGGTAACCCCACGACCGATCAGAATGAGCGAATTATTACTGTCAAAATTCGCATTGATCCGACTGATAACCCCAAAGTCGCAGCCCTGACCAATATGCAAGTCCGAGTCAAGCTTGCGGCTGCGTAATGAGCGCAAGTTGACGATTTATCCCTCCAATCTCCTATCCTGCAGATGAAACTCGCCGCATTCAGATCTCTGTTCAAGCGTTCAGGCTCCGAACGTCCCCTGGCTTGGGCGCAATTATCTCACCAGAAAGTCCGGCTGACGGTTGCCATGGGTGGGATTGCCTTTGCCAATGTCTTGATCTTCATGCAATTGGGATTCTTATCGCTTTTCAGTGGCGGGGCCACCGCGTTACCCACGAGTATGAAAGGCGATCTGTTTCTGCTGAATCCCAGTGCAGAGTTTTTGGGTTCCAATGGCTTCGAGCGCATCCGCCTGTATCAAGCAGCGGCAGTCAAGGGGGTTGCCTTCACGACCCCGGTCTATATGAATACGAGTATTCCTTGGGCTTATTCCAAGGAGCGTAAATCTTTTGAAGCCCGGGTTTACGCCTTCAATCCGACCCAAATTGTGTTCAACCTGCCAGAGGTCAACCAACAACGGCATCTGCTCACGACACCCAGGAGCATTCTATTTGACCGCCTCGCCAAACCAGACTTCGGACCGATTCCTCAAGGCTTTGCTGAACAGGGGCCTATCAACGCCGTACTCAATAATCGCCGAGTGTCTGTCGTGGGTCTATTTAAATTGGGGAACTCCTTTTTTCTGGGTTCGGGCAACCTGATCACCAGCGAGGCCACGTATGCCGAATTATTTGGAAAAAGTGCGCTCCAGCAGATCAGTGTGGGCGTCATTACCTTAGAGCCAGACGCCAACCGGGAAGCAGTCAAAGCCGGAATTGAGGCGAATGTTCCTGGCGTAAAAGCCTACACTCACGAGGAATTGATTGCCAAAGAGCTAAAGTTTCAGGAGACCACTGCGGTGGGTCCTATCTTCAATTTCGGTGCGATTATGGGCTTTGTTGTCGGGGTTGTCATTGTCTATCAGGTCCTCTATGCCGATGTCAATGATCACTTGTCAGAGTACGCCACGCTCAAAGCAATGGGCTATTCTGACTGGGCGCTGCTCGGTGTGATTTTCCAGGAAGCCAGTATTCTGGCAGTGTTGGGCTTTGTGCCTGGATTTGCGGTTTCTGTTTGGATGTATGGCTTTCTCGGTGGGCTGACACGACTGGAATTGGTGATGACGCCTGAAATTGCTCTGACTGTGTTCATGCTCACGGTTGTGATGTGCACCTTATCTGCGCTAATCGCCTCCGGTAAACTTCGCTCTGCCGATCCCGCAGACGTATTTTAAGTGGTCAGTTACAATCTTTCGCCTTGACTCTCTCCTATGGCTTCTGTCATTTCCATTCGCGATCTCAGCCACTATTTTGGCGTGGGAGCCCTGCGAAAGCCGGTACTGATTGACATCAATCTCGAGGTTCAGCCGGGCGAAATTATGATTTTAACCGGTCCCTCTGGGAGTGGAAAAACAACGCTGCTCACGTTGATTGGAGCCTTGCGAGCAGTTCAATCAGGCAGCCTAAAAATTCTGAATCAAGAGTTGAATGAGGCCAGTAAACAGAAGCTGATTCAGGTGCGCACTCAGATCGGATTTGTCTTCCAGGCGCACAACCTTCTGAAGTGTCTCACGGCTTGGGAGAATGTGGGGATGTCCTTGAAGCTAGACAAACAACTGTCTGTGCAGGAGCGCAGAGCGCGGGCCGTAGCAATGCTGAACGCTGTAGGCTTGGCAGAGCGGGTAGACTACTATCCAGAAAATTTATCGGGGGGACAAAAGCAACGGGTGGCAATTGCCCGTGCTTTGGTGAGCCAACCCAAACTAATTCTGGCCGACGAACCCACGGCGGCGCTCGACAGCAAGTCGGGTCGGGATGTGGTGGATATCATGCAGCGACTGGCTAAGGAACAACAGTGCGCAATTTTGCTGGTAACCCACGACAACCGAATTCTCGATGTGGCTGATCGGATCATCCACATGGAAGATGGTCGCCTAGTCAGCGAGCTTAGCCAGGTTACGGTCTCAACCGCCTAATCCCAATTCACCATCAGATCTGGCCGCTAGCCTCGCTCATCAAGCTGCGAGGCCGAACCCTCAACCCCAGAGCCTGAAGGTTGAACCTCCAAGCTCGAAGTCTCAAGCTCGCAGGCCGAATTTTGCGGTTCTGAGCCCGGCGCTGGTGGTTCTGAGCTTAAAATTTCAGCCTCCGAGGCCGAAAGGCCGAGCACCGAGCTCGGCCTTCGAGGCTCTAGAGCCGAAGCACCGAGCTTGGCGGTCGAACTCTCAGGCTCCGAAGCTCAGTTAGAGGTCGGTCAGGGCAGTCAGCCCAGGCAGCTCCTTGCCCTCCAACAGTTCCAGACTGGCACCGCCACCCGTGGAGATGTGACTCATGCGGTCGGCCACACCGACTTTCTCCACCGCCGCCACCGAATCGCCACCACCGATGATCGTGGTGGCTCCCTCGGCGGTCAGGTCGGCCAGGGTGCGGGCAATCGCTTCCGTGCCCACGGCAAACTTGTCGAACTCAAACACGCCCATCGGGCCATTCCAGAGCACGGTCTTGGCTCCAGCCAGCGCCTCCTGAAATAGCTTGACCGAGTCTGGGCCAATGTCCAACCCCATCCAGCCCTCAGGGATGCTGTCCACGCTCACGGTCCGGCTATTGGCATCTGGGGCAAAGGCATCGGCCACCACCACATCGGTGGGCAGCAACAGCTCGACGCCGCGCTCCTTGGCCTTGGCCTCCAGCGACTTGGCGAGCGCCAGCTTGTCTTGCTCTACCAGCGACTTACCCGTGGCTAGCCCCCGCGCCTTGTAGAAGGTGAAGATCATGCCGCCGCCCAGCAGCAGCTTGTCCACTTTTTCCAGCAGCTTTTCGATCACGCCGATTTTGCTCGAGACCTTGGAGCCACCGATAATTGCCACTAGCGGGCGCTGCGGCGCTTCGATGGCGCTGCTGAGATACTGAATCTCCTTTTCCAGCAAAAGACCCGCCACCGACGGCTGCAGGTAGTGCGTCACCCCTTCAGTGGAGGCATGGGCCCGGTGAGCGGTGCCAAAGGCATCGTTGACATACAAATCCGCCAGCGAGGCCAGCTTCTGCGCAAACTCGGGGTCGTTCTGCTCTTCCTCGGGATAAAAGCGCACATTCTCCAGCAGCGCCACCTGACCGTCTTGCAAGGCATTGATTTGGGCGACCACTGCCTGCCCCACCGAGTCATCGGTCTTGACCACTGGCTGGCCCAACAGCTCGGACAGACGCGCCGCCACCGAATTCAGACGCAGTTTCTCAGTGACCCCCTTCGGGCGGCCCAAGTGGCTGACCAGGATCGTCCGCGCACCGCTCTGCGCAAGCTGGCGAATCGTGGGCAAAGCGGCTCGGATGCGGGTGTCGTCGGTGATCTGGAGGTTGTCGTCGAGGGGCACGTTGAAATCGACCCGCACCAGCACCTTTTTACCCGTCAAGTCCGCAGGCGCTAAATTTGCTAGAGTTTGCTTGGCCACCGAGTACCTCCTGTTGCTTAAGCCGCAAGTATTTTACCGGAGCGAGTGCCTGCGGAGGAGTTTGCTGTCATGTTCAACACAGTCCTATTCCCTGTCGATGAGTCCCGCGAATCCCGCGCCTGCGTAGAAGTCGTGGTGAATGTGGTTCAAAAGTACGGTAGCCGTTTGCTGCTGCTGTCGGTGGTAGAGCCACCAGAAGACAAAGAGCCTGGCGACAAAATCGAGCGGGTTAGCTCCCTGCTAGAGAAGGCCAAAGCCACCCTCGCCAGCCACAACATCCCAGCCGAAGCAATTCTGCGCGAAGGCAAGCCCGCCTTTGTAATCTGTGACGTCGCCGACGAGCTAGACGTGGACCTGATTATCATGGGTACCCGTGGCATCGGCCTGACCGACGAAGCCGACGACAGCGTCAGCACCCGCGTGATCAACCTCTCACCCTGCCCCGTTCTGGTGGTGCCCTGAGCCTACCGTGACCACAACCCCACCCATCCAGTGGTATCCCGGCCACATCGCCAAGGCCGAAAAAGCGCTCACCGAGCAGCTGAAGCTGGTCGATGTGTTGTTGGAGGTGCGCGACGCCCGCATTCCCCTCGCCAGCCGCTATCCCCAGATCCAGCAGTGGGTCGGCTCGCGGGCAAAGCTGTTGGTGCTCAATCGCGTAGACATGATCTCAGACCGGGACCGGCAGCACTGGACCCAGTGGCTAGACGCCCAGGGCGAGACCCCCTATTACACCGACGCCCAACACGGCAAAGGCATCGCGGAGCTGCTCAAAGCGGCCCAAATCGCGGGTGCTCAGGTCAACCAGCGGCGGCAGGCGCGGGGCATGCTACCCCGCCCGGTGCGTTCGGCGGTGATTGGCTTTCCCAATGTGGGTAAGTCGGCGCTGATCAACCGGCTGGTCAAGCGCCGGGCCGCCCAAAGCGCTCGACGGCCTGGCATCACCCGACAGCTACGCTGGATTCGGGTCTCGGATGAGATCGAATTGCTCGACGCGCCAGGAATTTTACCGCTCAAGCTCCGAGACCAACAGGCAGCACTGAAGCTCGCGATCTGCGACGACATCGGCGAGGCTGCCTACGACAACCAGGCGGTCGCCGCCGCCGCCGTGGAACAGCTCGCGAAAATCATCCCCGACCGACTCAGCGACCGCTACGGCCTAGACCCCCGCTTGGACAGCGGCGCGGTGTACCTGGAGCAGGTGGCTCAGCAGCGCTACAGCGGCGATATCGAACGCGTCGCCCGACAGGTGCTCAATGACTTTCGTAAAGGGCTATTGGGTAATGTGGCCCTTGAGTGGCCGGACGGGACCCTCCTCGAAAGAATCTGAACCGCCCGCTCAGCAAAGGGGTAGGCTTCCTGAGATAATCATCCCCACAAGCCAGATAGCCCCCAGTCAGCCCCGCGCCCGGCAATACTTCGTAACCAGACGTTACTATGTCAAGACCCTAGCGATCCTGCCTGTGCTCTGGTCGACGTGTCGATTCAGCTCATTAACCCTTGCCTGTCCCTGATTCAGGATGCCTTAACCCATGTCAGAGAGGAGAGTGGATCCACCATCTCTACTGGAGCGCTTCAAGCAGAGCCTCAAAAATGATCTCATTGCCGGACTGCTGGTGGTCATTCCGCTGGCAACCACGATCTGGTTGACGATTAGTATCTCGGCCTGGGTGATCGACCTGCTAACCCGCGTCCCCAAGCAACTCAACCCCTTTGACAACCTCCACCCCCTGCTCACCGATCTGATCAATTTCAGTGTGGGCCTTTCGGTGCCTCTGGTCGGAATTTTGATCATCGGCCTGATGGCCCGCAATATCCTGGGCCAATGGCTGCTGGACATGAGCGAGCGCCTGTTGCAGCGGATCCCCCTAGCCGGAGCAGTCTACAAAACGCTCAAACAACTGCTCGAAACCCTGCTGCGCGACTCCGAGAACAAGTTTCGCCGCGTGGTTTTGGTGGAGTATCCGCGTGCGGGCGTTTGGTCGATTGGCTTCGTAACCGGGCCGCTCAGCGAGGAGATGCAGGCTCACCTGGCGCGACCGATGCTCAGCCTGTTTATTCCAACTACACCCAACCCCACTACCGGCTGGTACGCAGCGGTGCCGGCCGACGAGGTGATCAACCTATCGATGTCGGTGGAGGACGCCTTCAAAATCGTCGTCTCCGGCGGTATTGTCATGCCCACACGGTCCAATGGCGGTGCTCTCCCGCAACTGTCCCCGCGTCGCAAGATCAGCACACTGGTCAATCTGGAGCGCAACCCAGTTTCCGAAGAATTTCAGCAGAGCTAGGCTGGGCTGGGCTGCGAGGTCGGGTACGCAAGGGGGCCAACCCGTACATAACGCCACTAATCCCTAGTGCTAGATTATGCACGCTAGTTCTCTTCACATACTCAGGTTCTGCTTCCCGGCGTTGCATAGCTGAGAAGGCCGACGCGTAAGGAAGGGAGATATCAGGCAAGCGTCCCGCGCCATCCGCGCCAGCTTCTCCCCTGTGGGAGTCAGACCTTGGCAAATTTCGAGAGGACTCGTATGTTGCTGGACTCCGTTCCGTCAGCCGTCAGCTCTGGGTCGGCTGCCCAGGCTAGTACAGGTCGAAGCGGAAGCCTGACTGCGCAAGCGGGCTCCTACAGCTGCGGCCCAGCCCAGCAAGCTGGCCGGTGGGGGACTCAGCCTGGCTCGGCAGCGTTGACCTTTTCGGGGCACACTGAAGCAATCAATTCAGATGAAACCCGACGAGGATGGATGGTTGAATCCCCAGATGCACTCATCCAGCAAGTGAGTGGCCTGCTCCGCCAAGCCCGCGAGCAGAGCCGCGCTGCACCTGGAGAGAACGGCGGAGACGACTCACGAACTCGGAGCGTGCTGACCCAAACGCTCAGGTTGTTACTGATGCGTAAAAGCGACAGTGGCAGCAGTGATTACCTTGAGAAGTTGGCTCAAGCTTACACGCTGCTGTTCCCCGGCTGTCTGGCTGGAGTCGATTTAGAGCGGCAGGTCCAGCAGACGATTCAGCACTTGTTGCTGATGTCCGAGACCGCGCTGAACCAGGAGTACGCCCGTCTCAACCGCAGCAATAACCAGCGGTTGCGCCAGATGATTTTGGGATTCACCCGTCTGGACGCCCTCAAGTCTGGCGGCGTGGTCCCCCAGTTGACCGAAGGCGAGTGTGTGTTGGCCGTTTTTTTGCAACGCTTGCGCCAGAACCTGGGCGCGCAGGTGCTCAAGAACCCTCACTTTCGCGCCAGCTATCGGGAGGCGCTGCTGAGTTCGCTGCGCAGCCGCTACCACGAGGACCCCGAAACCCGTTGGGATACAGTGCGGGCCTGGTTGGGTGAGGCGATGCGCTCATTTGACCCCCTGCAAGCCTACGGCCAGAGCGGCCACGACCGCTCCACCTTCATCGCTTGGGCTCGCGAGGTGATCCAGAACCGCCAGAACGATGAAGCGCGGCGCTACCTGCGGCGGGAAGCTGACCAGTTCCTGTTCATTGGCCACGAAGCGGTGCGGCTGTTTCGCAGCCGCTGGCAGGCGCTGCCAATACAGGTTCGCAATGGCCTAGATCAGGTAAGCTGCTTGAAGTTTATCGAGATGGTTCAAACCAGTGTGCCGCCCAGTCACTGGCGACCGACGCTGCGCTTGCGCCGCCGCATCGCCGAGCTGACCGGCTGGAGCTTGGAACAAACCGTGGAGATCCACGAACAGGTGCGCCGAGTTCTAGAGCAGTATGTGCAGGCGACCCTGCCGCTGAACGATCAGTTCCCCTACCCGTCCCCCAATAGTCTTGACGGACCTGAAGAGCCACTCGCGTTCATCACCCAGTTCCTGGAGGACCCAGGAACGCCTGAATGGGTGCGCGACTGGTGTAACCAGCATCGAACCCAGGCCGAAATCGCTCGCCTGCTATGCGTAAGCCAGCCTACGGTTTCACGGTGTCTGCGCCGCGAATATCGAGACTGGCTCTACCGTAGTTTCCTGCGTGATGCGCAAACTCCTAAATGGATGCAGCGATGGTATGAAACCCGCAATCTGCCCGATTCTAGCCGTCGCCAGGAGCGCCGGGCGATCTCGACAGACTACGCCAGTGGCCAGACTTCTGTTCAGGGTATCGACCAGGCAATTGAGGCCGCTTTGCAAGTCTGGTGCGACCTCAATGACGTTCGCTATCTGACCGCTTAAGCCCAGATTTTGCCGTAAGTTTGTTCTTCCACCCCCCACCCCATCCCATCAGGAAGACTTTAGAAATGTCACTTTTTCTTCCGACGACCGCTCTCCCGCTCAGTCAACTCCATTGGCACGGCGCCAACTGGCTTTTACGTCAGTGCAGCCTTCGTCGTCGCGCCGAGCTGCTGCCCTACCTGCTGGCTCGCTACGCGGTACTGGACTGGTGGGAAGATCAACTGGCCGCCGATTGGGAGTATGACCAAGTTGGATTCTGGCCGGAGCAAAATCCTCAAACCTCGGAAACAAGCCTAGACTGGGGCGAGCGGCCCGAGATCCTAGAGCTGATAGCGGTGGCCGACCTCACCCTGGCAGGCAGTCGTGTGCTGCTGTGTCTAGTGGATGCTCAGGCACAGCTATCGGTCGAGACCGCACTGCTACACAGCCTAGTCGGGGCCAGTTTATGCCTGGCGGTGTCAGTGGATTTGGCACAACAACAGGTGCAATTGCTGGGTTTCTTGAGCACGGCGGCGCTGCTGCACAAGGCACAGGGAGAACCAATCTGCCGCATCCAGGCGTCCGAGCTGGAGCCGATGTTCTGCTTCGCTGACCGGCTGGGAGAACCCGCTGCGCTGCCCGAAGCCTTGCCTGCATTGACCCCAGCCCAGCAACAGCAAGCGGTACACAGCCTGAGCCAGCGCTATGCCTCACCCTTTGAAGTCTTTGATGCTCATCTAGCAGTACAGGTGCTGCGTGATCTAGCTGTGTGTCAGCAGGTCTTAACAGTGCGCTGCCTATCGGAGCAACTGGCTGCGGTCAAGCCGACCCAAGTCCGCCAGCCGGTCGCACGCGCTGTGATCAACCTGAACTCCTGGTTGCAAAACCAGCTTGATGAGGTTGCAGCCAGTCTGCACTGGGTATTGTTGCCACCGCTGGTCAGTAGCAACCTGCGCTCCAGAGCTAGCCTCCCCCAGATCACCGATCCAGCTAGCAGCCTGTCTCACCTATTTGCTGACTTGCGCCGTCAGGGCGTGCGTGTGCCTCAGACTTCTGGCGGAGCCCGTCATGACCTGAGCCTCGGTTCGCTGCAGCTGCGCCTCTACGTACTGACCTGGAGGGTTTCCGCCGAGGAATGGTCCCTGCTAGCGGTGTTGGGAGGGCAACAGCTAGGGCAACTCCTGCCCACTGCCCTGCTGCTCCAGGTCGAAGATAGGGACGGGCTGGTGGCTGAAAACTCACCCTCCCAACCCTCCGAGCAGCCCATGTGGCTACAGGTGATTTCAGAAAGAGGCGAAACCATCTCGCTGAAGGTCTCTCTAGTGGGAGGTGACGGTAAGCCGCGCCCTCTGGAGCAGCACTTCTCCTTCACGTTTGAATGAGCGTTCAGGCTCGGAGCTCAGCTTCCGTCCCGCTCTCGGCGGCGACGGTCACGCCACTCGGCAATAGTTAGGTAGGCGATGCCGCCAGTCACAGCTAGTAGCAGCCCGAAGGCGGTCAGCACAATGGTTGTTGTGACCGCGTTTGTTGATAGCTCACCCATAGTCCCCCAGGTGTTAGCAGCAGCTCTAGAAGCCGTTGCGGCCCCAGATGACCATGGCAATGGAGAATGTGAAGATCCCCATCAGCGCGACCCATCCCAAAGTCAGAATATCCATATGCCCCACATTCTGAAATCTTGGTTGACTTGACTATCCTTGAAGACATTATAAGGGTCAGTAGGGTACTGCCGAAATCTGGACTCGACACTTCACGGTCGGACAGGACTAGCTCATACGGTTTTCAGTTCCCAGAAAAGTCTGCTTAGATAGCGGGGTGGCCCCTGGTTATTTGCTCTGCGTTGGTCCAGTCGTATGTCTCTTGCGCAAAAAAGATCTCGGTACCGTTACGATGTTCGCCGCAGCGACCGTCTGACCTTTTTCCTCGCGATGTCGGCGGCTCTGCACATTGCCCTGGTTCTGGGTGGAACCCTGTTCATGCGCTGGTTTGGCGATCGTCTGATGCCCGAGTCGCAGGCTTTGGTGCCGATCGAATTTGTCGATGTGCCCACGCAGAGCGACCTGTCCACCCCGCCACCGCAGGCGAAGCGTGTCTCATCTGTGAACTCGGTTGCAGGCGGCGAATTTCGCCCCGACCGCCCGGCAGCCTTGGATGCCGCAGGCGGTGCCGCCCAGCCAGTTGCTCCTGCGGTAGCGGCACCGCCGCGCAGCCAACCCCAGAGCTATCAGCCCCCCCAGCCTCAGCCGGTCGATCAGCCGCCACAACCATCCCGACCCCAGCCAATTGAGCAGGCACCGCCAATGCTCACAGCTGACTCTGGGACGCTCAGTGCGCCCGAGGCGCGACGAGCGGCGGCCAACGCGTTGAGCGGACTGGCTAGCCGCAACAGCAGTCAAGGTGTGCCGGGACAGGGAGCGCAAGGCCTGGCCAATGCCAACCGCCGTGCAGCCGGTCCCCAGGGGGTGGACAGCCGCCGGGATGTCGATCTCGGTCCCTACATGGCGGCGCTACGCGAAAAGGTGCGTCGCGAGTGGGTACCCGGCCAATCCGGTTCCTCCCAGAGCACAGTCTTAAGGTTTGTGGTAGACCGCAGTGGCGAGGTGAGCAGCCTGCGCGTGGACACACCTTCCGGTTCGGCTGCGGTGGATGAGGCAGCGCGGCAGGCGATTGAGCGGTCAGCTCCCTTCGCTGCCCTGCCTCGGGACTATCAAGGCAGCGTGATCGAAATCAAGTTCACCTTTGATCTCAATGTTTACGGCGGCGGTGAAATCACCAGCTACTGAGGCTGATTTCTGCAATTTCTGATGATCTGGGGGAGCCTAGGTGCAGCATTTGTAGTAACGTCCACTGCAGTGGGATTTGAGCAATGCGATCTCTGCGACTCTGGCAACATACGCTGAGACTCTGGGTACAAAATGACCCGCCGCGCCTAGTGGCGGCAGTGATGTCGTTATTGGCGGTGCCCCTGGTGTTGGTCGGTGAGCTGACCCACCAGTGGCCATACCTGGTGTTGGGTCTAAGTTACGGAGTCGGCACGGCGCTTCTCGCCTTGGTCTGTGAGCTGGTTGCACCCTCCACTCAGTCGCGGGCCACCCAACTGGCCGCATTGATCCTGCTGGTGATGAGCATCAACGGCTTTGTGCATCTCGTCCCCACTCTGTAAAGATCGGAGCCTGCTTGACCCAGTGAGTGCGGGCACCACCTCAAAACTGCATTAGTGTTCTAAGGTGAGTCATGCCCCAGCATCCAACTGTCTCAGCTCCGGTCTACCCCGTCGTCTGGGAGCATGGGCGCGTGCTGCTGATCGACCAGACTCGTCTGCCTCAGGAGTACACGGTGGTCGAGATCAGCCGCTCAGACGACATGGCCCACGCGATTCGTACCATGATTGTGCGTGGCGCTCCGGCGATTGGTGTGGCTGCCGCCTACGGCATGGTCTTGGGTGCGCGGGAGTGCCAAGACAGTGACCGCGCCCGTTTTTTGCAAAAACTGGAGCAGGTGGCGCAGAAGCTACGACAGACGCGACCAACAGCGATGAACTTGTTCTGGGCGATCGACCGGATGCTACGAGTCGCTCAGCAGACGGTCGCCCCAGTCGCACACATTCAGGAGCAGTTGCTGGCGACGGCGCAGCAGATCTTCACCGACGATCTGCACACTTGTCAGATGATCGGTGAGCATGGCCTCAGCGTGTTGCCGAAGTCGCCTGAGCCGTTGAGTTTGCTCACCCACTGCAATGCGGGGGCTTTGGCCACGGCAGGTTACGGCACAGCGCTGGGCGTGGTGCGCTCAGCCTGGCAAGCAGGGCGGCTGGCCCAGGTCTACATCGACGAGACCCGGCCCCGCCTGCAGGGGTCGAAGCTGACCGCCTGGGAATGTGTCCAGGAGGGCATCCCCGCCGTCTTGATCACCGACAGCATGGCTGCCCACTGTCTGCAACGGGGCCTCGTGGACGCGGTGGTGGTGGGAGCCGATCGCATTGCCGCCAACGGCGACACGGCGAACAAAATCGGCACCTACAGTCTGGCGATTGTGACGCGCGCGCACGAGATCCCGTTCTATGTCGCTGCGCCGCTTTCGACCATTGATTTCAGCCTGAGCAGCGGCAGCGAGATCCCCATCGAAGAGCGGGATCCGGTAGAAATCTACCAGGTGGGCGACACGGTGATTAGCCCTGGTGGCGTAAGCTTTTACAACCCGTCGTTCGACATTACGCCTGCGCGGCTGGTGAGCGGCATCATCACCGAGTTCGGCGTATTTGCGCCGGAGGAGCTGGTGAAGCTACGCGAGAAAATGGCGCAATGAGCACGGCGGTTGGCGATGGCTCATTTTCAATTTGAGGCGGATTTTGTCGATTCTCTACGCTGCATCCCGATGCAGGTGCGCTTCAAGCTGGACACTTGCGGCGTGAAGCTCAAACTGGCGCACTGGCATCGCTTCAGCCAGGCGCAGCGGCAGGCGCTGGTCGAGTTGCCCTGTGCCAGCAACGCTGAAATTCAGGCCTATCGGCAATGCTTGCACGATCTGATTTGGCAGCATACCAGTTCGGCGGCGACTGACCTGCCGCTGGAGGTGCGTCCGGCCTGGCTGGATGCGGAGGCTGTACCTGAGAGTGTTCAGCTGCAGGCCGAGGGTTTAGGGGTCAGCCTCGCGCTCAGGCAGTGGGCAAGCTTGACGCCTTTGCAGCGTTTTGTGCTGATTAAACTCAGCCGCTCTAGCCACGAAAACCGGAACTTTGGGCCAGCGCTGCAGGAGTTCCAGTTGGCCTGAGCTAAAATAATAAATTCTGACAAAATTTCACAGCGACCATGATTGCAGGGGGATCCGTCTACACACCACAGGCAGCGGGCTTGCGGCAACCGGCTGAATGGGAGCCGCATCGAGCCTGTTGGCTCGCTTGGCCCAGTCATGCTGATCTCTGGCAGGAGCATTTGGCAGCGGTGCGCTCCGAGTTTGTGGCCCTGTGCCGGGCGATTGCCGACCCTGACCCGGTGACTGGCGTGGGGCGCGGCGAGACGCTGGAGATTTTGGTGCCCGACGAGGCCGCTCAGGCGGAGGCTCAGGCGGCACTAGCGGCACTGCCGGTGCGCTTTCATCGCATCCCGTTTGGCGATATCTGGCTGCGGGACACGGGGCCGATCTTTTTGGTGGGGGCCGAGGGCGCGTTAGCGACGGTGCGCTTTGCCTTCAATGGCTGGGGTGGCAAGTACTTGCTGCGCCATGATTCGGAGGTGGCGGCGGGGATTGTGGCGGCGTTGGGCCTGCCCCGCTTTCGCTTCCCCTGGGTGTTGGAAGGGGGGGCAGTGGAAAGCGACGGCGAGGGGACCTGTCTGACCACCCGTCAATGTCTGCTCAACGCCAATCGCAATCCCAGGCTGAGCCAGGCTGAGCTTGAAGTGGGACTGAAGCAAGCCTTGGGCATTGAGCGGGTGCTATGGCTGCAGGAAGGGCTGTTGAACGACCACACCGATGGTCACATCGACAATCTGGCCCGGTTTGTTGCGCCGGGGGTGGTCTTGTGTATGCGGGCACTGGCCGGGGATGATCCCAATCGCGAGGTGCTGGCGCAAATCGCCTCGGATCTGGCGGCGTTCACGGACGCGCGAGGGCGTCGGCTGCAGGTGATCCAGATGCCGTCGCCGGGCAAAGTACTGGACGAGGCGGGGCAGGTGATGCCTGCTAGCTACCTCAACTTTTACATTGGCAACCGCAGTGTGGTGGTGCCCATCTATGGCACGCCTTACGATGCAGCGGCGCTGGCGGCGATTGCCCAGTGTTTTCCTAAGCACCGCACGGTGGGCCTCTCGGCTCAGGCGATTCTGCGCGGCGGTGGCTCGTTTCACTGCATCACGCAGCCCCAGCCTTTGACTGGGTCTTTTTGACTCTGTCTTTTTGATGGTGCCCTTTTGTTTATGTCCTCTTGTTTATGTCCTCTTGACTTTGCCCGGAGCCCCTGAACCATGACCCAGGCTGAATTGATCACGGTCGCTGCCCTGCAGATGTCTTTCGCAGAGGACACGGCGACCAATGTGATGCGGGTAAGCAAGCTCGTGTCTGAAGCGGCAGCTCAGGGAGCCCAGGTGATCCTGCCCTCGGAGCTATTGGAGGGTCACTACTTTTGTCAGGAGGAGCGCGAGGCAGACTTTGACCGCGCTCGGCCGCTGACCGACCATCCGACTGTGGCCCACTTCCAAAAGCTGGCGGCGGAGTTGGCAGTGGTGATTCCGGTGTCGTTCTTTGAGCGGGCGGGGCAGGCCTACTACAACAGCGTGGCGATTGTCGATGCCGATGGCGCGGTGCTGGGGGTCTATCGCAAGAGCCACATTCCCGATGGGCCGGGGTATGAGGAGAAGTTTTACTTCCGGCCTGGCAATACGGGGTTCAAGGCTTGGCGGACCCGCTTTGGCACGATTGGCGTGGGCATCTGTTGGGATCAGTGGTTTCCGGAGTGTGCGCGGGCGATGGTGTTGCAAGGGGCGGAGCTGTTGCTCTATCCCACGGCGATTGGCAGTGAGCCGCAGGCCCCTGACTTTGATACCAAGGACCCCTGGCAGCGAGCGATGATCGGCCACGCGGTCTCGAATGTGATGCCGGTGGTGGCGGCCAATCGGGTCGGCACGGAGCAACAGCAGACGTTCTACGGTCACTCGTTCATTGCCGATCAGTGGGGGAACAAGGTGGCGGAGTTGGGCTGCGCCGATGAGGGTGTGATCATGGCCACCTTTGACCTGGCGAGCATCCGCCGCAATCGGGCGTCGTTTGGGTTCTTCCGCGACCGGCGACCTGAGCTGTATGGCGTGCTGACCACTGCGGATGGTCAGGCTTAGACCTTAAGGGAACTCCTTATCGAGTAGGAGGTTCTCCCGAGTGAGCTGAGGGATCCCTCAACTGAGTGGAGGGTTCCTCCCACTGAGTGAAGGGAACCTGCAATCGAGTGAAGAGAACTTGCCACTGAGTTGAGGGATCCTGTAACCGAGTTGGGGGATCCCTCAACTCAGTGGAGGGATCCTGTAATCGAGTTGAGGGTTCCTGCAACTAAGTATGAGGTTCCTCCCACTGAGTTGAGAGATCCCTCAACTCAGTGGGAGGAACCTGAAACTGAGTGGAGGGATCCCTCAATTGAGTGGGGGGTTCTGAGGGTGATGCGGGCAGTTTGCGGGTTGGCGTAGGGACTACGTGGCAGCTATCAGGGGCAAGACCAAGCGAAAGCTGCTGCCCCGGCTGGGTTTGGACTCCACCGTCAGGCTGCCGCCGTGGTGCTGGGCAATCTGACGGCAGAGGTATAACCCCAAGCCGATGCCTTGAGGTCGCCGACCGCTGGGCTCTTGGATCTGACCGAACAGCTCAAAGATGTTGGCCTGATTTTCAGC
>JANNOU010000076.1:0-32142 GCA_031399305.1 Leptolyngbya sp. SOY_34_metabat_272 | reverse complement strand
CAGCAGCCATGAAGTAGATTAATTTAGCCTGGGAATTTGCTTAGGAATTCGTAGACAAATCAATAGAATTTGAGATTCACCTTTTCAGCCAAAAATAATATTCCACCCTGTTTTCTAGAACGATAATAGGTTTTCTGAGGCCAAAATATAGATAGATTTCGTTCTGCAGTTCCACAGTTTAGCACTACTCTCACTGAGCCAAGCCCAAGGAAATTTTTATGTCTGAGAGTTCGCTCCAGATTCCACCCGTCGCTCTGCCCGAGGTTGTGCCCATCCCTTTGCCTCGGCCCAAATTTCAGCTCGGAGACTCGGTGTTCTGGTCTCAAGTTCCTGACGGGGACTTTGGTCGCATCATCGGTATCATTTACACCCACGAGGCAAGCGTTCAAGCCACGGGGTTTCACTATCTCGTCTTGCTGGAGAGTCACAGCCCTTCGCACGCTATCGTGAGTTGTGATTTTGCCTTTGAAGAAGACCTCCAACCGCTTCCAGCCCTATTCCCACAACAAGCTCCCAAGAATCGTCATGTCTGAGTCTCAGAGGCGTCGACGAATCCTGGAGCTGCATAGCCAGATGCTGATGTCTCCCCAAGACATTAGCTACCGTTGGGGTATCGGCTATAAAGAGCTGGCCGAGATCTGCTGTGTGTCAAAATCAACCGCCTATCATTGGTTGGGAGGTAGAACTAGCCGCCGACCAGCTGGTAGACCTTACCAAAAAATCTTAGCGGTGGCTGATTTTTTACTGACTAACTCCGAGCAAGTTCAACCCCTGCTGGAGCACTGGCATCAGCGAGGAATATAGCTTCGACTTCATGACATTTGCAGGCTGACAAAACTTTCTTGACTTTAGAGCAAGCGAAGTGTCAATTAAAGATGGCCCAAGGCTTGGCACCCTCTGCTCAGGCTATGGCCCGTCAACCTGACGAGCCTGAAACTTCAAGACTTTTCTTCCCCCCGGTAGAGGAGCTAGAGGAGTTTAAGCGCTAGTGTCTGGGGGGACGATGTGTAGCCTGATTCGGCACTCTTAATTGACCTAGATCAATGGCTCAAAAACTCAAGTTGTGAGTAGTTACCTGGGGATTTTTGCGGCCAGGTAACTACTCATGAGGTGCATCTGCATGAATTCGATTGAGCAGCGGCAGCGAGAGCAACATATCCTAGAAGTTCTCTCCTCTCTCAGCTACCGAGCTGGGGAACTTCACAGCTATCTCTTGGAGTTGGTCTGTGGCGTGAGCCAATTAGTCTGTGTCGATTGGACCGTTGTGACCCTCTGTAAAGGTGGTTTTGAGCGGGTCCTGGCGAGCAACCTCGACCTAGGGGGGGAGCAGGTTTCCTCCCTACACGGCCAACTCACGGGCACCGTCATCCAAACTGGTCGCTCCCTGGTTATTGAAAATGCTCAAGCCCACCCGGAGTATGGTCAGATCCCTGAGGGGTATTGCGCCTATTTGGGGGTACCGCTGCGCCCGCCTCACGGAGAAGTCATTGGCACCATCTGCTCCTTTCACAGACAGCCGCGCCGGTTTGAGGCGGCCGAGGTCCACATCGCTGAAGTGTTTGCCGAGCGAGCGGCAACAGCCATCGACAACTACCAGCTTTATCAGCAGCAGCGGCGATTCAACGAAGCGCTGGAAGCCGAGGTCTCACTGCGCACCTCCCAGCTGCAAGCAGCTCAGGCTAAACTCGTAGAGCGAGAGCGGCTAGCCGCGATTGGGGAGTTCGCCGCGTCAATTGTGCATGAAGTGCGCAATCCTTTGACAACCATCATGATGGGTCTCGCCTACTTTAAAAAAACAAAGCTATCTTCATCCTCGCAGGAACGGCTGGCGCTGGCGCTGAGTGAAGCTGAGAGACTGGAGTGCCTGTTGCGGGAGATCCTACTCTATGCCAAACCTCAGGTTTTGCACTTAACCGAGATCGAGGTGAATGAACTGGTCGGTGAACTGCTGGGTCCGCTCCGCAGCCTGCCCGAAGCGGCGGGACGGCAGATTGAGTTCCTGCCAGCTGCCACGGCGGTCTGGGTGCTGGGGGACCGAGACAAGCTCAAGCAGGTGTGCATCAACCTGGTCTCTAACGCCTGCGAGGCGGTGGCGGCGGGAGAAGTGGTGCGGTGGGCTGTGGAATCGCCGCAGGGATCGGGCGAAGTTTGCCTGAAAGTGCGCAATGGGGGTCAGCCCATCTCGCCCGAAGTGTTGCCTAGGCTGACCGAGGCCTTCTACACCACAAAAGAGACTGGGACCGGCTTGGGACTAGCAATTGTGAAACGGATCGTCGAAGCCCATCAAGGAAAGTTCTTGATTGAGTCCTCGGCGCAGGCAGGCACCTGTGTAACAGTACAACTCCCCACGATTAGCTTGCTTCGATAGCACAAGAATCTGGTGGCGCAGGCATTGTTGGTTGCAGCTCCCCAGCGAACAGCGCAGCCAAGCAGCGCTTTGTCGGTTTGGAGGCAGGACGGACGATTGACTGGCCCGGCCCTTCAGCCTAGAGGTTTCAGCCTAGAGGTTTCAGCTTAGAGGAATGACTGGCGAGAGTTCGAACTCGCTTACGACGGGCTCAGGGATTCTAAACAGTTTTGCTCGACTTCTCCAGTAGTTCTAAGGCTTCATCGCACCAGGCTACCCAGTCCGCTTGATAGCGAATACCCCGACGTAGGGTCAGATAGCGAAACTGCTCCTCGACTGGCAGGGCTTGGAGATCTTGATAGTGGCGCTGCTCTATCGCTTGAAAATAAGCCAACTGCTCCTGGTGAACTTGACGCCGTCGCTCGATCTCCCGTTGCAGGCTCGGCTTTGGGACTAGATATCCCCCCAGGGTTTTGACCAGCAAATCCTCGCGAATCGGGGTGGGCTCAGAGGGTTGTTCGATCCAGGCTGCTAGTTCCTGCCGACCCAGGTCTGTGACCTGGTGAAGCTTTTTGTTCGGGCGTCCCTCCTGGGGGATGTTCTCTGAGCTGACCCAGCCCAAGGCCTCCAACCTTGAAAGCTCTCGGTAGATCTGCTGCTGGCTGGCTTCCCAGAAACAACTGACCCATTCGTCAAACTGCTTCGCCAGGTCATAGCCGCTGTTGGGGCACAGCAGAAGCGAGCCCAGGATTGCATGTGCCAGTGCCATGATAATTTCCTGCTTGACATACTTAATTGCTTGAGTATACGCTACGGTGCATACACAACTCGTTGAATAAAAACAAGTTGGATATACACCGCCTGCGTTCTGAGCTCACCTTTTTGGGAAAGCCATGACTCTCGAATCCGCTGACCGTCTGGAGTCCCCCAACCCGGTGATTAAACCGCCCAAACTGCCGAGATCTCGCTGGTGGCAAGCTGGCCTGGCTTTGTTGCTGGCGGGCGCGGCGCTTGGGGTAGCCAAGTTGCTGTTGAGCCAGGGGGCTGGGCCAGAACGTCCAGTCAGCCTGATTCTGCCGGTTAAGACTCGGCAAGCTCAGCCGGTTGCGTCCTATCGGGTGACCCGAGCCTACACGGGTGAGATCAAGGCTCGGCGCAGTAGCGAGCTGGGCTTTGAGCGCTCGGGCGAGTTGGTGGCGATTGCTGTCGATGAGGGAGACCCGGTTCGGGCCGGTATGGCGCTAGCAACGCTGGATACGCGCAATCTCGCAGCCGAACGTCGCGCTTTACTGGCCCAACGAGCGCAGGCGGTTGCCAAACTGCAGGAATTGCAGGCAGGACCGCGCGCTCAGTCGATAGCGGCTGCTCGGGCTGAGGTTCGCGACCGGCAGCAGCAGTTGGAACTGGCGCTCACTAAGCGCACTCGACGGCAGGCTCTGCTAGCAGAAGGGGCAATTTCGCGCGAGCAATTGGACGAGGTGGCTTTTGAGGCCGGGGCGCTGGAGGGCCGATTGGCGGCGGCGCAGAGCAATTTGGACGAGTTGCTCGCGGGCACCCGCACGGAGCAAGTGGCGGCGCAGGTGGCGGCGGTCCAACAGTTGGAGGCGAGCCTAAGCGAGATCGAAGTGGATTTGGCCAAGAGTACGCTGCGAGCGCCGTTTACGGGCCGGATCGCGGTGCGTCAGGTCGATGAGGGCACGGTGGTTGACGCAGGCCAGACGGTTTTGCGTTTGGTCGAGGCGGGAGCCCTGGAGGTGCGGATCGGTGTGCCTGCGCAGGTGGCAGCCAGGTTGCAATCTGGCAGTCAGCACCGGGTCCGGGTGGGAGGGCAGACTTACACGGCCCAGGTCAGCTCGCGCCTACCGGAGTTGGATGCCTCGACCCGAACAATCACCGTGGTCTTGAGCTTAAGCCAAGCGGCGGTCGCTCCTGGCCAGACTGCTCGCCTGGAGTTGACTGAGACGATTCCCATCGCTGGTTTCCGGTTGCCCTCGGCGGCTCTGGTGCCGGGGGTGCGGGGGTTGTGGTCTGCTTATGCTCTGGCGGAGGTGGATCCTGGGATTTTCCGGGTCGAACGGCGAGAGGTTGAGATCTTGCACACCGAGAGCGATCAGGTTTTGGTGCGCGGCACTCTTCAGGCGGGTGAGCGGCTGATTGTTGATGGGGCGCATCGGGTGGTCCCCGGCCAACTGGTGACGCCAAGCTCGCAAGAGTAGCGCTAACGCAGAAGCGCTCCCAACCAATCTCCGACAATCCCTCAACCAGTCTTCGACAATCCCCA
This sequence comes from Leptolyngbya sp. SOY_34_metabat_272, assembly GCA_031399305.1. Classification (GTDB taxonomy): domain Bacteria; phylum Cyanobacteriota; class Cyanobacteriia; order FACHB-261; family FACHB-261; genus FACHB-261. Next base: position 27,514 of record JANNOU010000076.1, on the reverse strand, counting down.
ACCAGTCTCCGACAATCCCCAACTGGTCTCCGACAATCCCCAACTGGTCTCCGACAGTCACCCAACTAGTTCCCGACAACCCTCAACCAGTCTCCGACAGTCACCCAACTAGTTCCCGACAACTCTCAACTAGTTTCCGACAAACCCCCAACTAGTTCCCGACAACTCTCAACTAGTCTCCGACAAACCCCCAACTAGTTCCCGACAACCCCCTGACCAATTGCCGACAACCTCCCGACTAGTCTCCGACAACCTGCACCGAACCGCCTGAAGTCTGTCGCCGTTAGCAAGAGGGATGCCAATGTCCAACCTGTTTTATCGCAACTTGCAATTGCTAGGTCTGACCCTCTGCTTGATTGTGGTGTGGGGGCTCTCTTCGTTCTTGAGTTTGCCTCGTCTGGAAGATCCGGAGCTGACCCAGCGCAATGCCCTAATCACCACGCGCTGGCCAGGTGCCAGCCCTGAGCGAGTGGAATCGTTGGTGACCGAGAAGCTAGAGCAGGAGCTGTTTGCCATCGAGGAGATCGACACGATTGAATCCAGCTCGCGCCTGGGACTCTCCACCCTTTCCCTGCAGCTTCGAGACGAGGTGAAGGCGGTTGACACCGTTTGGTCGCGGGTGCGTGACCAGATCTCGGATGTCGTGCCCCAGCTGCCGCCAACCGCTTCGCAACCCGAGTTTGAAAACATCGAAGTCAGAGCCAGTGCCCTGATTGTGGCGCTGACCTGGGATCTCGAGACGCCGGTCAGTTCTGCGGTGTTGCGCCGCCTCACCGAAGAGCTTGAAGACCGGCTGCGCGCCATCCCCGGCACCGAAAAAGTCGAGCTGTTCGGGGACCCCGACGAGGAGATCGCAGTCGAGATCAACGCTGCTGAACTGGCCGCTTTGGGGCTGACCGTGCCGGAACTGGCGCAGCAGATCCGCGCCAGCGATGCCAAGGTTGCAGCCGGGCAGCTGCGAGGCAGCCGCAATGACCTGCTGCTAGAGGTCGAAGGCGAGCTGGATTCGCTAGAGCGCATTAGTCGCTTGCCGATCCGCGCTAGCGACAGCGGTCAAGTCACGCGTCTGGGCGACATTGCTCAGGTCAACAAAGGCAGGGTTGAACCGGCTTCAGATCTGGCTTTTGTCAGGGGTCAGCCTGCGATTGCTCTGTCGGTGCTGGTTGAGTCGGGCCAGCGCCTCGAACAGTGGGCTCAGCTCGCGCGCCAGAGCCTGGCAGCCTTTCAAGCTCAGCTGCCGCCCGGCATTGGCTTGCCGATCATTCTCGATCAGAGCCGTTATGTTGAGGCGCGGCTTGACACGGTTTTGCGCGAGCTGCTGTTCGGCTCCGCCTTGGTCATGACCGTGACCCTGTGGATGATGGGCTGGCGGGCAGCGCTGGTGATTGGGGCGGCGCTGCCCTTGTCCAGCCTGATGGTGTTTGGTGGCATGAAGCTGCTGGGGATTCCCCTGCATCAGATCTCGATTACCGGGCTGATCATTGCCTTGGGCCTGCTGATCGACAACGCCATTGTGATCGTGGACGAGGTACAGATCCAGCTGCGCCAAGGTCTGGCTGCCAGCGCGGCCATTGCCAAAAGTGTTCGCCACCTCAGCCTGCCGCTGCTGGCCTCGACCCTGACCACGGTCCTGGCCTTCCTGCCAATTGCCCTGGCCCCAGGAGGGGTTGGCGAGTTCACCGGCAGCATTGGCGTGAGTGCCATTCTGGGGCTATTGAGTTCTCTGATCATTTCTTTGACGGTGCTGCCAGCCCTGGCGGGCAGGCTGGGCGACTGGACCAGGCTGCCCAGCACAGGCCCTTGGTGGCAGACCGGCTTCAGCCAACCGGGTCTGACCCGACTCTACCGCCAGAGCCTGGATCGCGCCCTATCGCGACCTGTACTGACGCTGGCGCTGGCGCTGATCCTGCCGGTGGCGGGCTTTCTGGCCACCCCGAGTTTGGGGCTCCAGTTTTTCCCACCAACTGGCCGTGACCAGTTTTTCGTAGAGTTTGAATTGCCCACGCAAGCGTCGCTGGCTCAGACTCAAGCTCAGGTGCTGCAAGCCCGGCAGCTGATCTTGCAGCAGCCAACCGTGGTAGACGTGCATTGGTTTATCGGCAAAAGCGCGCCGCCGTTTTACTACAACGTGATCGGCAGTCGCGAGAACTCGGCCAATTACGCCCAGGGCCTGATCCAGCTCCAGCCCAATGTCAAGCCAGGTCCGGTGATCCAGGCCTTGCAGACAGAGCTGGATCGCGCCTTCCCAGCCGCGCAAATCATCGTGCGGCAGCTCGAGCAGGGCCCCCCCTTTGAGGCTCCCATCGAACTCCGGCTGTATGGCCCGGATCTGGAGCGCCTGCGCCAGTTGGGCAACCAGGTGCGCGCCCAACTGGCGCAGGTGCCCAACGTGCTGCATACCCGCGCCAATCTGAGCGAGGCGCTGCCCAAGCTCGGCTTAGCCATCGACGAGGAGCAAGCCCGGCGGGTGGGCCTGGACCACAGCGCTATTGCCCAACAGCTGGACGCCAGCCTGGAAGGGGCGCTCGGCGGCTCGATCCTGGAAGCGACCGAAGAACTGCCGGTGCGGGTGCGTCTGTCCAACTCCGACCGCCGCGCCCTGGAGCAGATTGCCTCGCTCGACTTACTCGCGAGCAGCACCGCTGCGCCGCGCCCCTCGCTGCCGCTCTCAGCGCTGGGCAATCTGCAACTGGTTCCTGAACTGGCGACGATCTCGCGGCGCGATGGACAACGGGTCAACACGGTGCAGGGCTTTATCAGCGCCGGGGTCCTGCCCACTCAAGTGCTGGCTGGGTTCGAGCAACGCTTGGCGGCCAGTGGCTTCAAGCTGCCGCCGGGTTATACCGCCGACCTCGGCGGTGAGGCGGACGCCCGAGGCACTGCGGTTGCCAACATTGTGTCCACGGTTGGGGTGCTGGGGCTCTTGATCGTCGCGACCCTAGTATTGACCTTTGGCTCGTTCCGGCTGGCCGGGCTGATCGGCTTCGTAGTTCTGTTGGCGGTCGGGCTGGGGCTGGGGGCTTTGGCGCTAGCTGGCTATCCCTTCGGCTTCACAGCGATCCTGGGCACGATCGGCTTGGTTGGCATCACTGTGAATGAGTCAATCGTAGTCCTGGCAGCCCTGCGCGATGATCCACTCGCTGGTCAGGGCGATCGCCTAGCCTCCCGCGAGGTCGTGGTGCAGGTCACGCGCCACATGATCGCCACCACCGTGACCGATATTGTCAGCTTTGTGCCGTTGCTGTTCGACAGTACGGGCTTCTGGCCGCCACTGGCGATTGTGATCGCGGGTGGTTTGGGCGGCACCACGCTCCTGTCGCTGTACCTGATTCCTGCCGCTCACTTGCTGCTGGTGCGGCGGGGCAGTTCGCTCTACGCCACTAGAGTGACTTCTCCGGTATCCAAATCGTAGCGCCCGCCTACTATTTTCAATTTTCCGGCCTCAGCCTGACGAGCCAGTAAGGTTGAGGTTCGTTTTAACCGCTCAATTTGATACTGAACGTTCGCAACCACTGCATTCTCAACCGGGTCACCTGGCTTGCCCTTCACGCGGGCGAGCGCTGGTTTGATGGGTCTCACAAACGTGCCAATTCTGCCCGGCAGGGGTTCACCTTGGACCGCTGCTGTCACAGCACCGCACCGCTCGTGTCCCAAAACCATGAGCAAGGGAGTCCCCAATAACAAGACAGCATATTCAAGGCTGCCGAGCGCTTCTGGGGTCACAACATTGCCAGCGATACGAACATCGAATATGTCGCCAAGCCCCTGGTCAAAGATAATTTCTGCAGGTGCTCGTGAGTCGGCACAGCTCAAGATCACGACGAACGGATGTTGAGCTTGAGCAATTTCTTGTAATCGACTCGAAGATTGGTCAGGATGTCTAGGATTGTGTTGAACAAACCTTTGGTTTCCCTCTAGCAATCGTTGCAACGCTGCCTCTGGTTCCACTAGCTCTGAGCTAGATTCCATAGCCTGGGCGGGTTGACCATATCCCAGCTCAGCCATGGCTATCATTCCAGTTCCTGCCGCAATGAGCAACCTCATGACATCGCGACGACCAATCCATCCACTCACTTGACTCATAAACTGTAACCCACTTCAACGTGAAGCGATACACTGTACCGACCGAATCTCCATCGCATCCGAAATCAGACAGATTCCACCATATCGATTGAGAATCGGTCTGAGTTCTTCTACGATGAACTCAACTTGGCTGGGAGGACAAATGGCAAGCACGTAGTCGTTCTCCACCATCGTCATGTCCAAGTCGCTGGATGTGGTGCCCTTGATTCCTTTGCCTCCCACATTCCGAATAACGGCGTAACTAGGAACCCCAGTTTTCTTGAGAGCCTCTACGATTTTTCCCAGTTCTATCGAATCGGAAATAATTTCTATCCGCTTGACCTGGTGCATGGCATCAACTCCAAAATAGATTGATTCCGTATAAATACAGCGGAATACCGACAATAATATTGAAGGGAAATGTTACGGCTAGGGCTGTAGAGACATACAGACTAGGATTGGCTTCTGGAACAGTTAAGCGCATTGCAGCTGGCACTGCGATATAAGAGGCGCTAGCACACAAAACACAGAACAACAGCGCATCTCCCTGGGGCATTCCAATGAGTTTGGCAATGAGCAGTCCAATTGCGGCATTGACAACTGGAACCAGTATGGCAAATGAAACTAAGAAAACACCAGTCTTTTCTAAATCTTTTACTCTCCTGGCGGCCACCAGACCCATATCTAACAAAAAGAAGGTGAGGACCCCGTAGAACATGTCTTGAGAAAATGGCTTTAAGACCTCCCAACCGTGTTCTCCAGTCAATACTCCAATCAAGAGGCTGCCTACCAGTAGGAAAACAGAACTATTCAAAAATGCCTCTCGCAGGACTTCGGACCAGACAAATGCACCCCTCTCGCCCTGATCAGACGTGAAGAGATTGACCAAAATCAGCCCCACAATGATGGCTGGTGATTCCATCAGGGCTAGGGCTGCCACCATATAGCCATCAAAGGCAATCCCAAGCTGCTGGAGAAACGAGCCGGCAGTGATAAAGGTGACTGCACTGATAGATCCATAGGTGGCCGCGATCGCCGCTGCATTGTAGGAATCCAGTCTCAGCCTCAGAATGAAAAAGGTATAAACTGGGACAGCGCAGGCCATCAGGATTGCGGCTAGGAGGGTCAGAAACACTTCCTGACTGAGCCCACTCTTGACCAGCTCTACCCCTCCCTTAAAACCGATCGCAAACAGCAGGTACAGCGAAAACAGCTTAGGGACGGGGGCAGGAATCTCCAAATCTGACTTGACAAAAACCGCCAGCATGCCCAAAAAGAAAAAAAGCACTGGTGGATTCAGGAAGTTGGACAGGACTAGGCTGAAATTCATACCCAACCCTCCTTGTGTTTATTTATACAAACATTGGTAGACATTTGAATCATGATTATGCTCGCAATGGGGTTGAAGCGATTAAGAAAGATAGAACCGTGGTTGCGAAATGTTACCACTATTGGTGACTACGAAGTATGAGATTTCAAGCTTACTGCAAGCTGGTGGTGGCGTAATTATTAACAACTGATCCATGCACGGATTCTCCACTCGTTCAATGTTGCTGAAGTCGCACCTAGAGTAGACCCTTCGGTTCTGATTGAACCATGTGATGCATCTAGATTTTCCTCTTTCTAAACCTGAATCGTAAGCAATGCATCAACCCAAGTACCTTCCTTTTGCCGATGGGCAATGGCGGCTGAAATCCGGACTGACAGCCCTTGACCTGCGCGAGTGGATCGAAATCGACGACCGCTTTGCTGATGACCTGACGCTCCGAGCCCAACTCCTCAAGGACCGCTACCCCGAGGTCTTTGCCAGCCTGGACGGCAGCGAAGCAGCGCAGCAAGAAGTCCTGGAATTGCTGATTGAACACCTATTGACCCACTTTCCCCAGCACTATCGCCGCCGAGAGCAAAAGCTGGAAAACCTAGTCACCGGACAGAGCTGGGATCCCACTGACTTCAGCGCCGCCCCTCTCGATCTGGCCGGGCGTTTGGTGCAAGAAGACCTGTGCCTGATGCAGCCGGGCTCAGAAGGCTACATCCTGACTGCCGCCTCCCTCTGCTTCCCCTCTCACTGGCTGCTGCGCCAAAAGCTAGGGCGTCCGATGGCGCAGATTCACCAGCCGGTTCCAGGCTACCGCGAGCAGTTAGAGCGCCCTCTGGATCGCTTCTTCGCTCAGCTCAAGTCGGATAAACCCGTCTGGCGTGTTAACTGGAGTATCGTCGATACCCCGGAGCTGTTCCTGGCCCAGTCGCGGTCACCCAAAGCCACCCATCCCATCCTCAACGTCAGTAACGCCGGAGAGCAGCTCTGGCTGCGCACAGAGCGTCAGACCTTGCGACGACTGGCTCAGAGCCAGGCAATTCTGTTCACGATTCGCACCTATGTCTGTCCTCTGAGTTTCCTGGAAGCCCGCCCCGCGCTTGCCCACAGCCTGGCGCAAGCTGTCCAGCACATGCCCCCCGACATGCAGCGCTACAAAAGCATCCTGCCAATCCGCGACGCCCTGCTTGGCTACCTCAGCCAAGTCAGCACCTCACCCATCTAGTCTGAAAGCTGAGCGCCTAGCTGCTTCTCTCGACCTGCAGCTATCTGACACCAGTCTAGAAGCGTAAACAGAATACCCACGAGCTGATCACGATGTTGAGCCAACCAGATCAGCTCGAATCTTGGCTCGCTGAAATGGTTGGCGACGCTAGGGCAAACAGTCCAAATCCAGTTTCTCTGAGCTGGACTCCAGACAGCCCTGAAACTGCTCCCGCAGGCGTTGTAGCCCTAAGCGCAATCCTTCCAGCTCCTGGGGAGATAGTTGATCAAAGCGCTCTTTGAGGTAGGCAACATGCGCAGGAAAAACCTCCTCAAACACCTGTTCGCCTGCCGGGGTCAGCACAATCAGGAAGCAGCGTCGGTTGTCCTCTGGGACTTGGCGCTGTACCAGCCCTTTCTGCTCTAGGCGATCAACAATGCCAGTGAGCGTGCCCTTGGTGACCAGGGTTTTCTCCGCCAACTTGTTCATGTTCATGCCCACGGTGTTGCCCAGGGTGGCAATGACGTCGAACTGGGGTGGGGTCAGCCCCAACTGGCGAATATGCCGGTCGGTATAGCAGGAAAACGCCTGATAAGTGCGGACCAGTTCGCGCATGGCGGGCAGGAATGCCTCGTGAGCAGCGGCTTGGGCGGCAGTCGGGGGTTGGTCGGGAGTGGCTTGTTTACTCTTGATAGCTCTCATGAGGTCGCTCAACAAATTGATCCTGACAATACAGTACTAATCCAAACCGAGTCCAGATGCCCATGTTCTATTTAGAAACTAAGTCAGCTGATACTGACTTGACCAGACAGCCCCCAGAATTCCGGATCCCAATCGCGAGTAGTCTGAAGCTGAAGCTGTTGCTAAGACGTGGCGATGTGGTTTGACCTGGACCCGGCTCGGCTGGTGGAGTTGCTGCAATTTCCGTTCATGCAACGAGCCCTGTTGGGTGGCGCAATTCTGGGCGTGCTGGGCGGCCTGCTGGGAAGCTTTGCGATTCTGCGCCAGCTCTCTTTTTTCAGCCATACGGTCGGCCACGCGGCGTTGCTGGGCATCGTGCTCGGCGTCTTGCTGAATCTGGACCCCACGCTGACTCTGCTGCCGTTCACTGTGCTCTTCGGCTTGGGCGTGATCTACCTGATCGACCAGACCGACCTGTGGAGCGACACGGTGCTGAACATTGTCTTCTCGACTTCGCTGGCGCTAGCGGTGATTGTCCTGAGCGCCATCCGCAGCTACCAGGGCGGCTTGACCAACCTACTGTTCGGCGACATTCTGGCCATCGCCGATCGAGACCTGTGGCTGAGCCTCGCGGTGCTGGTGGTTTGCGGGGTGTCGCTGGGGCTGACCCTGCGTGCTCAGATGCTGCTGACCTTGCACGAGGGTCTGGCGAAGGCGCAAGGCGTGGCCGTGGCCCAGCATCGCGCCTGGTTCGTGGTGCTATTGTCGCTGGCGGTAGCGGTGGCGATCAAGGCTGTCGGCGTGCTGCTGGTGAACGCCTTCCTGGTGATCCCGGCGGCGACGGCTCGGCTGCTCAGTCGGCAATTCGGTGTATTTGTTCTCTTGTCGATGCTGGTTGGCGCGCTCAGCGCCAGCCTGGGCATGGTGTCATCGGCGGTGCTCAACTCCGCTACGGGGCCTAGCATTGTGGTGGCTCAGTTCAGCCTGTTCTTGGGGGCGATTGCCCTGAGCCGCTTCAAGCGCCTGCCCCAGCGCGCCTCCTGATCAAAATTCAGCAATGAAGATTCAGAGCATCCACCATGTCGCGATCATCTGCGCCAACTACGCGAAGTCGAAACATTTCTACGCAGAAATTCTGGGCTTTGCCATCGTTCAAGAAACTTTCAGAGCGGCCCGAAATTCCTACAAACTCGATTTGCGCGTTGGCGACGGAGATTTGATCGAGCTGTTCTCATTCCCCGCCCCTCCCCAGCGCGTCAGCCGACCGGAAGCCTGCGGTCTGCGCCATCTAGCTTTTGCGGTCACCAATCTTCGGGAAACCGTCGCCGAGCTGCAAGCCAAAGGCGTCGAAGTGGAGCCGATTCGCATCGACGAAATCACCGGCAAACACTTCACCTTTTTCAGCGACCCCGATGACCTGCCGCTAGAGATTTACGAGGCAGCCTCACCAACATTGGAATGACTCCCCCCATAGGGAATGCCCGCCAAAACCCGTCGCTATCGCGGTGCGGCTCTGTCCAGTGATGGGTCTCGCAGTAGGTGAGCACCCACACCGGTGGACCGGCCTGCACTGGGTCGGGCAGTTGCGCCGCCAGCCCTCGCCGCTTCTCCCACCGCAGCTCAACCCGGCTCGCGCCAGTTGCCAGCATGGCCAGGGTCAGGATCAAGCTAAAGCAGGTACCGAAGGCAATAATCATAGCAAACTTAGTAGAGCGAAAGGATGCATAAGCTTCACCCTAGCGGTCCTAAGTTGTATTCTCAGTCTTCTTTAGGGCACCTTTCGCTTTGCTCAAAAAAACTTTGCGTTAGGTGGACAAATGATTGCTAGCGGGCAACACAGCGACCCGCGCAAATTTCAGGCCGCTCACGCCTTGCAAAGGCTCTACGTTGCCGCACTGAATTTCAGCTGCGATCCAGCCCTCGCGGATTAGGTAGCGCAGATATTCCTGGTATTCCGCCCACTCTTCCTCGGTAGAGTAAACCAAGGTGAGCATGCCCGGCTGCGTGATTCGCGTCTGACTGTCTTCGTGCTTGGCTTTTTCGATGCGTTTCTTAACAATTTCGTAGCGGGTGTCGTGGCTGCCGCGCACATCAAACAGCTTTTCGGTGTTTTCATCGTGGAAGATATCCACGGTTGAATCCTGCACCAAGACCAGATGGGCAACAGCCATCTCGGTATCGCACTGGCTGCGCAGATCTAAGGTGGCTCGCGCGCAGTCGCACATCGCCCGCAGCTGCTCATAGCGCAGGCTGCGCAGATGAAAGGGGCAAAACTGCGGTGTAATCGCAGCGCCTGTATAGATCATGTGGTCGATGCCATCGGTGGATTGCACATCGCAATAGTGAGGGACGATGCGTTGCATCTGCGCCTGCCAGTGATCCCAGGTGCGGCGCAGCAGCGCGTTGATCTGGCTGACCGTCCAGTCATAGCGGGCGCGGGCCTGGTAGACCCCGCGATGCTCGTTGGCGCAGGCCTGGCGATAGGCTGCGACCGCCGCCTCAGCCTCTGGCCCTGCTTGGGCGAAGTAGTCAAAGTGCAGTTCAAGGCGTTCGCGCAGGTACTGCAGCGCGGTGACCTCCATGTCCACGGTCACTGCCGAGCGCACTTGTGCAATGTAATCGAGCAGATCCAGACGCAGCTGGGTGCCAAAGGCCGTGGCTTGTGCCTGACTGGCGGTCTCCAGCACCCTCAAGCCCAGGCGAAACTGCTCCAGCAAATCAGTTTGGATCGCCCGGTTGCGTTCATTAGAAGAGCCCCGGATATCGGAGAGGCCGTAGAGCGGATAGACCTGGGAGAACACAATCAGCTCGGGCGGCAAGCCCCAAGTGCGCCGCTCGGCCTCCTGCAAAAAGCGCCATTCCACCGCCGGGTGAATTTGGTTAAAGCGCTGGCGCACCGCCTGACGTACCGCCATGGTGAACGAGGGCACCAACTGCTCCGCCCAGCGGCAGTCGCCCCGGTTGAAGTGATTGGGCTGGGCGCTGGTCAGGCCCACTAAGCCCACGACTTGGCAGCGTCCTGTCCCCGACTCCGCCGCAGGGACCACCAGGGGCATCAGCAGCATTGAGCGCACGCCTGACCCTAGCAACGCCCGCTCGCAGTCGGTCTGACAATCTTGGGCCAGGTCGCCGACGTTGCTGAGCTGGTTGGCCTCCAGCGCCCGCAGAAAGTGCGAGTGCTGCAACGCCTGGAGTGAGTGGGTGGTGATCTCCAGCTCGTGGTTGTCGGCGTGCTTGAATAGCTGCGCCTGGTCGCCCTCAGCGCTGAGGATGATGCTGTTGTTGGCGCGGAACAGCGAGCGCATCCACTGGTTGAGCTGCTGAAATTTCTCAGGTCGCAAAATCGAGTCTCGGTCGATCAACAGCTGGTTGATGCGCCGGATCATCTCGCGCACGGTCACATCCGACCCTTCAAACAGGATCGACCCCTGGATGCGCTCTACGCGGTAGCGCTCTAGGCCTAGGTGACGGGCGAAGCTCTGCAGGTGCTGAGGGTCGCGCAGCTTCTCCTCTAGCTCCGCCGCTGACAGCTGCGGGGCAGCCCAAGCGCCCAGGTCAGGCAGGGGCGCGTCGGGCGGCGCGATTTTCAGCTCGTCCGGGTGTAGCCAGAACTCGACCAGGCGCGGCTCGGCATACAGCGGGCTAGACAGGGAGGCAACCATCGGCTGTTCAAAGGGGTGTAGCTCGCGCAGCTCTAGCTGATAGACATCGCGCAGGATCAGGTACAGCAGATGTCTCAGGTACAAGTCCTGGGGGGGATGGCCGTCGAGATCCTGAAATAGGTCGCTCAGGCGCGGCTTCGGCTCCTGAGCGAGGGCTGCGCTCACGCCGGTGAACTGGCAGAAATAATCGTTGGCATCGCGAATCGCCCAGGTTCCGGGCTCGATAACCGCGATCAGCAGGTGGCTGCGGCGCTTGAAGCTGTCGAGCCAGCCCAAGCGCCGTCGCCAGAGCTTGAGCTGAGTGCGCTCGCTGGCACTGACCGACCGAGTGAGCAGGGCTTGAAAAATCTCGTCGAGTTCATTGGCCCCAGGGGCTGCCGAAAGTTGTTCCGAGACCGGGGCAAGGGGGTTAGGATCAGAGTTCTGAGCGTTCCACGGGCTTGCTTCTGTGGCGGTCGGTGGCTGGTCACTCATAGACCTCTGGGAGTGAAGGTCAAGGCATCACGCTTAGATCTTACGTTCTCCTCTCTCCGCAGGAGGACGCCCTCTCGCCCCGCCTGACTTTTCGTTGATCTTCCCGGAGTCCCCAGTTCGTCCCTAGTTCATGGTCTACACTCGCCCCCTCGCTCGTCTAATCGAACAATTCCAGCGTTTGCCCGGCATTGGCCCCAAGACGGCCCAGCGGTTAGCGCTGCATCTGCTCAAACGTCCTGCTGCTGAGGTGGAAGCCCTGGCCCAGGCTTTGCTGGAGGCGCGTCATCAGGTGGGTTTGTGCAGTACTTGCTTTCATCTGTCGGCCCAGAATCCTTGCGAAATCTGCACGAGCACCAACCGGGATGACCATGTCCTCTGCGTGGTGACCGATTCACGCGATTTGATTGCCATTGAGCGCACGCGCGAGTTCAAAGGCAGATATCACATTCTTGGAGGAGTCCTCTCGCCGATGGAGGGCATTGGTCCGGAGCAGTTACATATCAGCGAGTTGGTGCACCGGGTCAGCAAGCAGTCAGTCGCTGAGGTGATTATGGCGATCAGCCCCAGCATTGAGGGTGATACCACCACGCTCTATGTGGGCAAGCTGCTGAAGCCGTTCACCCGGGTGACGCGTATCGCTTCGGGCGTACCGATGGGCGGCGATCTGGAATATGCCGACGAGGTCACGTTGGTGCGGGCCTTAGAGGGACGACGGGAGCTGGATTGAGCCTGTTTTCTGCCAAAACTTACTCGGCTGTTGCCTGTCTGAAGGTCTCGTATGACTCTCGCAAGGGAGTCAATCGTACTGAGGTCAGGGCGTATACGCATCTCTTGATACTGGTTCACTTTAAACAGGCGGCAGAGCCCGGTAGGGGCGCACGGCCGTGCATGGGTGTCAACTTAAGGGAAATGGCAACGGATTCGGGAACGGATGGGGATTGGAGGAGTTGAGCGGTCGCCCATCCGTTCCATCTGTTCTTGATCCGTTGCCCACTGGGTCGGCTCGCTGTGGTTGCGACTCGCTTGCCGCTGGCCACTCGGTCTGCTGAGCCTGGAACTCGCAGCATTTGGCTGAGCACTCGAAGCCTCCAGTCTGGAACTCGGCTGGGCGAGCTGAAGGCTCGGCAGTTCGAGCTATTTTCTCGACTTTCGCGGCTTGGGGCTCGGGAGAGCGAGTGCGGGACTCGGAGTCTGGAGCTGATTGCTCGACCTGCCGGTCTTGGAGCTCGACGCTCTGGGCTCGGAGCTTGGGAAGCGCAGTTTTGGGTGGCGAGGCCGTGGAGGGGGTAGCGACCCCGAGGCCAGGACCCGATTACCCAGCAAATCTGGGGCGCTTCAGCCTTAAGTTGCACCAATGACGGCCGTGCGCCCTGCCCTGACAAGGGTCGTCATTGTACTTCAACTTCAGTCAGGGCCACTAACTTAGTTCGGTTCTAGGCCCACCGGGCTGCGCTGCGTTTCTACCTGCGCTACCAGCGTTGCCAAATCATTGAGGGAAACTGGCAGGTCGAGTGGTTGGGTGTCCGGCACCTCTAGCACGATCAGATAGCCGGTGAAGTTGGCGCTGCCACCTGCGGCGGCCAGGGCACTGAGAATGCGCGGCATGTCGGCCTGCTGTAACGTGCCCGTGTCGTCGTAGAGTTCACGCGCCGAGAGGCAGCCGATCGCCGGACTCCAGTCGCGCGTGTCGGGATGACGGGCTGAGCCAGTGAAAAAGCCCGGCGCTTCGCCGGTGCCGTGAATCCGGAACAGGCTCCGGCCCAGACGCCCCGCCCAGTAGCTTTGCTGCACGGGCCAGTAGTCGCGCCACGCAGCGGGCAACAGCGCCGTATAAGCCTGAATCGAGCCCGTGAGTGTCCCCGGCTGACCGGGCAGAAACGCCTTCACGCCCCGCTCATAGGGCACAAACAACTGCACCAGCGGGAACTGCCCGAAGGCTCTGAAGAACTTGGGATCTGGGCGCTCGACCGTGCCCTCGATCCGGTGGATGCCCTGCGGCGTGCTGCCGCGCGTGAAGTTCCAGCTGAGATCGTGCAGCGACCGGGTGAGCAGCGGCACGCTCCAGAGCTGGCTATTCTCCTGTCTCACAAAGCGCCCCAGCCGATCCTTGAGCAGGGTTGTGCAGGCAACCGCCCGGCTCGGGCGACACAGGACATAGAGCTGCAATTCGCCAGGGGCAACGGTGTAGGCCAGCAGATCCGACAAAGGCGGCAGCGGTTGAGGGGCCTGCTGCCAGTCGAGATCCCTCAGGGTGGTCTGCAAAGCCAGATTGCCCGCGCCATTCGCAAAGCGCTGCTGAACCGCTGCCGCCAAGCTCGGCGCATCCACCGCCGTCTTCAATGCCGCCAAAGCCATCGCCACCCAGGTCGGCTCAGAGCTAGTGTTGACAATCTGACGTAGCGGCTCGCTCAGGGGCGCGTAAACCTGCGCATCTTTCAGATAGAGCTGGGTGCTAACGCGCAACGCCGCAGTGACCGTCTCGGCTTGGGACCTGGACAGGCCTCCGGGCCTAACCGGATATTGCGCCAGCGCGATGATGCGGCTCAGGGCGTCCGCGACGTAAGGCTCCTGCGGTTCAACAATCGTCGTCGTCCAGAGGATATTGCGCCAGTAGCCCTCATTGGCGTCGGTGACAGGGTGCAGTTGGAGATCATAGCTGTCGGGGCGGATCTGGCGATCCTGTTGCTGCCGCTGCTGCAGGCGCGCGGCAGCACTCGCCTGCACTTGAGAGGCCGAAGCAACCTGGGGGAGCACCGCCTGAGCGGCGACAGGCTCCAGATCTCCTCCCAGCCAACTCAGCAAACTGACTAAGACTGAACTCAACATCGCTGCCTGTCGTCTCAAGGTTTTCTCCTCCCCGCCCGCCGCCGGGGCATCAGGTGTTGCGATTCACCATATTGCCCAATGGCTCGAGGTTGAACAAGAGCTGGAGGGTTTGCATCGCCCGACGGCGAGCCTCAATATCCCGCTGTGCCCGCAGCTGCACCATCGGATCGTGCAAGATCTTGTTCACGATGCCCCGTGTGAGGGCCTCGATCACCTCTTGATGCTTTTCGGCGAATTCGGTTCCCAGGCGCGAGAGCGCCTTTTCCATCTCCTGCTCGCGGATGCCCTCGATCTTGGCCCGCAGGGAGCTGATCGTGGGCACGGTCTCCAGCGAGCGCCACCACTCTTCAAAGCCCGCGACTTCGGCTTCGAGCAGGGTCTCCGCCTCCAGCGCCATCGCTCGGCGGCTCTCCTGGTTCTGGGCGACCACCGCTTCTAAGTCGTCCACGTCAAAGGCACGCACATTCGGCAGCTCGTTGACGCTCGCGTGCACGTTGCGCGGTACTGAGATGTCGAACACCAACAGCTGAGTGTGGTCAGTGACCATCGGCTCCAGGTTCTCACGCGACAGCAGCGGTTCGGTCGCCGCCGTGCTGGTAAACACTAGGCTGGAGCGGGCGATCACCTTACCTAGGCTGTCCAGCGGCTCGATCTGCAAATCGGCGTCGCCGAACTGCGCCACTAATTCTCGTGCCCGCTCCAGCGAGCGGTTGAGAATGCAGATATGCTCTGCGCCCTTGGCCAGCAAATGCTGCACTAGCAGCCGTGACATCTTGCCCGCGCCGACGATGGCGATCTGCTGATCCGCTAGGCTAGCCACCTTGAGTTGCGCCAGTTCTACCGCTGCCGAGCTGATCGACACCGCGCCCGTGCCAATGCTGGTCTCGGTGCGCACCCGCTTGCCCGCCGACAGCGCCTGCTTGACTAACCGGTTGAGGACCGGGCCGGTGCCACTGTGCTGCTGGCCGAGTTTGTGCATGTGCTTGACCTGGGCGAGGATCTGGCCCTCGCCCAGGACCAGCGAGTCTAGCCCTGAGGCCACACGCATTAGGTGCATCACAGCATCCTGGTGCAGCAGGATGAACAGGTGATGGCGCAGCAAGTGAAGCGGAATATGGCTGGCATCGGACAGGAAATGGCTGACTTCGCGAATGCCGCTCTCGGTTTCGCTGGTCACCAAATACAGTTCCATCCGGTTGCAGGTGCTGAGGATGGCCACCTCTTCCAAATGGGGGTAGCTGCGTAGCTGGGCCGTCGCCTCGGCCACCTGGGCTGAGGGAATGCTGAGCTTTTCACGAATTTCTACCGGGGCTGTTTTATGGCTAAGCCCCACCACTGCAATATTCATGTTGACTCCCTAGCTTTGTATGAGCCCCACCAGATCGCTAGCTTACCCAGTTCAGCATCAGTGGGTTGAAGTTCAAAAGAGAATTGAGGGCAGAAAAGATTGAGGGTTGGGACTAAGCGAAAGGGAGAACCGGAGTTCTCCCTTCTGCATGGCCGAGCTCTAGCGCAATTGCAAGGTCTTCGGCTCCTCAAACAGGTGGATGGTGTCCACAAATCGCACGGTCCGCGATTGACTCGAAATGATCAACGACTGAGTGCGCGCTCCCCCTGCAAAAAAGCGCACGCCCTCCATCAAAGTCCCTGGCGTAATCCCGCAGGCCGCAAACAAAACGTCTTTGCCAGAGGCCAGCTCATCGGCGTTGTAGGTCCGATCGGGGTCACTGATGTTCATCTCTTTGAGTCGGGCGAGGTTGCCCTCCCGGCTCTCGCCGATCAGACCGGTCTTGACCACCTCAGGATCGTAAATCAGCTGCCCCTGGAAATGTCCCCCTACGCAGCGCATGGCCGCCGCTGAAATGACGCCTTCGGGAGCCGCGCCGATGCCCATCAGCGCGTGGATATTGGTGCCTGAGAAGGCACAGGAAATGGCTGCCGAAACATCGCCATCACTGATCAAACGCACCCGCGCTCCCGCCCGCCGGATTTCGGCAATCAGCTCCGTGTGGCGCGGACGGTCCATGACCACGACCACCAGCTCTTCAACGGCGCGGTCCATGCACTCAGAGAGAATTTTGAGGTTCTCCGTGGCCGATTTGTTGATGTCTACATGCCCCTGAGCGACGGATGGAGCC
Organism: Leptolyngbya sp. SOY_34_metabat_272; assembly: GCA_031399305.1. GTDB lineage: Bacteria > Cyanobacteriota > Cyanobacteriia > FACHB-261 > FACHB-261 > FACHB-261. The sequence continues at coordinate 11,149 of JANNOU010000076.1, read as the reverse complement.
GCCAGCTTCTTCATGTAAAAGTCGGGTGCAGCGAACAGGCCGCCTTTTTCGGAGATTGCCAACACGGCCATTGAACCCGGCTGCCCATAAGCGACCAGGTTGGTGCCCTCGCAAGGATCGACGGCGATGTCAATCTCCACGAGCTCGTCGGGGTTACAGTATTGCTTGGCATCGGGTTGGGTGCAAATGCCGACCTCTTCGCCGATATAGAGCATGGGGGCTTCGTCGCGCTCCCCCTCTCCGATCACAATCCGGCCTCGCATGTGTATTTTGTTCATGCGCTCCCGCATGGCCTCAACCGCGACCTGGTCCGCCATGTTCTTTTCGCCTTTTCCCATCCAGCGAGCGGAGGCCATGGCTGCCTGCTCAACTACCTCAATAATTTCCAGGCCGAGTGTGTTCTCCACAGGCGACGCGTCCTCCCAACTGTGACAAGTTGCTTGATATATGGCGTTTTCAGTCTCTCAGTCTACCAGACCGCGACAGAGCCCAAAGCGCCCTATGCACCCGCTGTTTCTGTTAAGATTTGATCCAGCTTAAGTCTGGAATTTGTGATCAATTCTTGTATCGATCTGAGCCGATGCCATGCAAGCACTGGGCTGGTTGCTGCTCGCCTGGGGGGCGGGTGCAATGTTTATTCTGGGCGGTTTGATGCTGCTGGGCAGCCTGCTGCTGCTGCTGGAGCGACCGTCGAAGACTGACCCCAGCCCAGGTCGGTTGAGTATGCTGAAACTACTCCTGGTGTCCGCAACGCTGTTCTCAGCGGGCGGCGCGGCGCTCATTGCTTTTCCCTTCCCTGCATAGGCCGGTAGTATGTTGGACTTTTTTAAGCCGCTGTTGGGCCATGCTCCGAGGCCGGTCAAGGCTCAAGTCGAGATCTACACCTGGCAGACCTGCCCCTACTGTATTCGCGCCAAACTGCTGTTGTGGTGGAAAGGTGTGCCCTACGCTGAGTACAAAATTGACGGCGACGCAGCCGCCCGCAGTCGCATGGCCGAACGCGCCCAGGGACGCCGAACCGTGCCTCAGATCTTCATTAACGGCCAGCATTATGGTGGCTGCGATGATCTGTACACCCTCAACCGCTGCGGCGAACTAGACTCCCTGCTGCTGCAAGAGGCGTGAAGTCGGCGCTGGAGGTGCTGCTGCAACTCGACCACGCGGCCTGGATGGACCAAGCCCTGAGCTTGGCCAACGAAGCAGGTGAGGTGGGCGAAATCCCGGTAGGGGCGCTGATCGTGGACGAGCAGGCTCAGGTGATCGGCCTGGGTCAGAACCGCAAAGAGCGCGACCACGATCCCACCGCCCACGCAGAGATTCTAGCGATTCGCACTGCCGCCAGACACCTGGGCGACTGGCACTTGAACCGCTGTTGTCTTTACGTCACCTTGGAACCCTGCCCAATGTGCACTGGGGCAATTCTCCAGGCGCGGCTAGGGTTACTGGTATACGGTGCTAGCGATCCGAAGACTGGAGCCGTGCGCACAGTCCTCAACTTGCCAGATAGCGCCTGTTCGTTTCACAAGCTGAACGTGCTAGCGGGAGTCCGGGAATCCGACTGTCGTCAGGTGCTCAAACAGTGGTTCGCCCGCTTGCGAAGACTTCATAATGAATGAAACGCCTTCCTGCTCCCATCAGCACCCTATGAAATCCCTCTGCGCACTGTGGCAACGTCTGCTTGTAGTGGTGTTAGGGCTAGCTCTATGTTTGGGGTGTAGCGCGCCCTCTGCTCCGACGCAGGCCGACTCATCCCCCCGCCCCGCTCAGCAGCCTCAGGCTTCAACCCAGGACACCGTGACCGAAGCGCCGAAATCGGTGAAAAGCTTCGTGCTGAACTTCATCGCCGACGCTGCTGAGAAAGCCGCCCCCGCAGTGGTCCGCATCGACACTCAAAGCCAGGAAACCAGCCAGAGCCAGAGCAATCTGCCGCCCGGACTCGAAGATGACCCCTTCTTTCGGCGTTTCTTCGGCGATAACCCGCCGCCGAGCGGTCGTCGTCGCCGGGGCTCGGGCTCCGGTTTCGTCGTCAATCAGAGTGGTCTGATCATCACCAATGCTCACGTCGTGGAAGGGGCAGAGCAGGTCAGGGTCACCCTGTCCGACGGGCGCAGGCTGGTAGGGACGGTGAAAGGGCGTGACGAACCGACCGATTTGGCAGTGGTGCAGGTCGAGGCCGAGGGTAACCTGCCCACTGTTCAGCTCGGCAGCTCGGAGCAACTGCGTCCCGGCGAATGGGTGATTGCGCTGGGCAACCCACTGGGTCTCAATAACTCGGTCACCGTGGGCATTATCAGCGCCTTGGGCCGCACCAGCACTCAGGTTAACGTCAACAAGCGCGTCGATTTTATCCAGACCGATGCGGCAATCAACCCTGGCAATTCAGGTGGCCCGCTGCTCAACGTCAATGGCGAGGTGGTGGGCATCAATACGGCGATCATCCAAGGGGCTGAAGGCATCGGCTTTGCCATTCCAATTAGCGAAGCCAAACTGATTACCGACCAGCTTCAGGTGTCGGGCAAGGTCGTGCGTCCCTTCGTCGGTATCCGCATGCAGACGCTCTCCCCCGACCTGATCGAGGCGCTTAAGCAAGAGCCTCAACCTGGTCTGGAAAAAGTCACCCGCGAAGCAGGCGTGCTGATCGTTGATGTGGACTCGAATTCACCGGCCGCCCGCGCGGGCCTACAAAAAGGAGACATCATCCTGAAAGTCGATGGCCAGGATGTGACGGACAGTGCAGTGGTTCAGCTCATGGTGGGCCGTCACAAGGTGGGCGACCGGGTGCGCTTCGAGATCGAGCGGGCTAACCGCCGCCGCAACATCGACGTGACCACCGTGGAATTGCCCGAGGGCGTGGGCTAAAACCTGGGACGGGAGCGAGGCGCTGCTCGTGTTACACAGGACACTCCGAGAAGTGTCCTGCTGAGGGCTGAGGCCGGCAAAGCCGCTGACTAGGCTGAGTTCAGTCGGCCTAGCTAGTCAATTCATGTCTTCGTCCCTTCCGCGCCCTGTTGTAACGGTCTCGCCCTTGGCCTCTTCGCCGCCTTCGCCCTGGCTATCGCGGCTGGCTTATCCGCTATGCCGCCACCTGATTTTGCCCGCCCACTTCCGTCAGATCACGGTGCGCGGGCGCGAACATCTGCCCCGCGCGGGTCCGCTCATTCTTGCTCCCAATCATTCGTCCCGCTGGGATGCGCTGCTGGTGCCTTACGTCGCTGGTTGGGATGTCACGGGCCGCCATCTGCGCTATATGGTGTCTGTCAATGAGATGACCGGGCTGCAGGGTTGGGTGCTGCGCCACATGGGCGGCTTCCCCGTAGACCCTCTCAAGCCTGCGATCGCTAGCCTGCGCCACGGTGTCGAATTGTTGCAACAGCAAGAAGCCCTGGTGATCTTCCCAGAGGGCAATATCTTTCGGGAGCGTCAGATTCAGCCCCTGAAGCCGGGACTGGCACGGCTGGCGCTCCAGGCCGGTTCCGAGGTGCAAGTGGTGCCGCTGGCCATTCACTACAGCGAGCCAGTGCCCAAGTGTGGAACACGGGTAGTTGCGGAGGTTGGCAAACCGTTGTCAGTCGGCGACTACCTGGGCGGCCCCTCTAAAACTGCGGCGGCTCGACTGAGTCAGGATCTAGAGGGTCGGATGCGGGAGCTGTATACCCGCCTCGCGGCAGTTGAACCCGCCGCCGCAGACAGCTTAGTCAGCAGCCAGACTTCATCCGGCTGACTGGCCTCTGGTGCCGCTCCTGGGTTACGACTGTGTCATGGATAACGTTGTGCCCTTGCTGCCCCTGCCGCTGTTGCTAATGCTGAGCCCTTTATTGCTGCTGAGTTTGCTTGAAGCAGGCTTGCGCTTAAAAGGTCTGGGCGATCCCCTGATCTATCGAGCCGACCAGGAAATCGGCTACTTGTTAGCTCCCAACCAACGGGTCCGGCGCTCGGGGGCGCGGATTGAGATCAACCAGTACTCTATGCGGGGCAGCCCGATCTTGCGGGAAAAACCGGCGGGTGTTTTCCGGGTGCTGATGCTAGGCGACTCGATTATTAACGGCAATTGGTGGACCGACCAGCCGCAGATCCTTTCAGAGCGGCTGCGCAGCCAGCTGCAGCCGTTGACCCAGCCCTTGGTGGAAGTGCTCAACGCTTCGGCCAACTCCTGGGGGCCACGTAATGAGCTGGCCTACCTGCAAAAGTTTGGCAGCTTCCAAGCCAACTGTTTGATCTTGGTGATCAACACCGATGATCTGTTCGGGATCAAGCCCTCGCCCCTGATCGTGGGCAATGATCGCAACTATCCTGACCGTAAGCCACCCTTGGCCCTGGTCGAACTCTGGAGCCGCTACCTCACCAAACCAGGCCACAGCCAAGTCGAACTCAAAGCGCTCCAGCAAGAGCCTGGCGATCGGGTGGGCTTTAACCTGCAGGCGATCCAGGCCATTGCTCAGCAGGCTCCTGCTGCGTTTGTGCTAGTGATGACGCCGTTGCTGCGGGAGCTGGGACCGTCTGGGCCACTCGATTATGAGCAGCGTGCCCGTGGGCGGTTGGCTGAGTTGGTGGCCGCACAGGGGCTAGATTTCCTCGACCTGCTGCCGGTCTTCACGGCTGAGCCGGAGCCGGGCAGCCTCTACCGGGATCACATCCACCTGAGTCCACTGGGCAACCAGCGACTGCTCGAACACCTGGTGCCACGCCTGAAACCCCATCTCGCCCTCTAATCCAGGCGTAACAATTGTTTTGAATTGCTGGGGGTTAGCACTTTGTGTGGGAGCCCGAATAGTGCATGATCAGGTTGTCGCGGCGTAGTGGCCCCTGATGACTCCGAACCCGTCAGAGACAATTCTCAGCATCGACCTCGGTCGAACTTCGACCAAAGCTTGTATCAGCCGTGACCCCAGCGAGGTACTCCTGATCCCGGCCAATGTCGCCCACCTGGAAGTCGATCAGGTGCGGCGCGGCGGCGACCCAGATGACCTCGGCGAGGGCTCCAAAAGTTCAGTCTTGCTCGACCTGTGGGTCGAATACCAAGGGCGAGGCTACGCAATCGGTCAATTTGCCGAAGACTTCGGGGCCAACCTCGGCGTGGGCCAGTCCAAGGTGGACGACGCGCTGGTCAAGACGTTAGCCTGTGCCGGCTACTTTGGGCTAGAGCAGCCGCTCAACCTCGTGGTGGGGTTACCCTACCCGACGCAGGAGCAGTTCGACCGCGAGAAGGCCCAGCTAATCGCTTCGCTCAAGGGGTCGCACAATGGCTCGCACAATCTCAGCTTTCGCGGCAAGCCGGTGCGCATTGACCTCGACAACATCTGGGTGGTGCCCGAGGGGTACGGCAGCCTAGTCTGGTGTCAGTATATGGCCCAGGAGCAGGGCCGTGGCCCTGACTTCACCCCGATGGTGCTGGCGATTGTCGATATCGGCCACCAGACCACGGATTTCTTGATGGTCAACCGTGCCCGCTTTGCCCGCGGTGCGTCCAAGAGCCTGTCAGAAATTGCGATGAGCGAGTTTTACAAGCGGGTCGCCAGCCAGATCAAGGGGGCCGACAGCCAGTCGCTCTACTTTATTGAGAAGGTTTCCGCGCCGCCTGGTGAGCGCTTCTACCGTCCGCGTGGGGCGCGGCAGCCCACCGATCTCGATGAGATTTTGCCGAGCCTGCAAAAGAGTTTTGCGCGTGAGTTGTCCGACCGGCTGCTGGACTGGCTGCCTGACCGGGTCACAGATGTGATCCTGAGTGGCGGTGGCGGTGAGTTTTTCGCCGAGAGCCTCAAGCCGTTACTGGCAGAGGCTGGCCTCACCACCCACATCGCCCAACCCTCTCGTCTGGCCAATGCCCTGGGTCAGTGGCTCTACGGTGCGGCCAGAACCCAGCCACTGACTATCCCCCCTGTTGCCTGAGCCATGCCTGTCGCCAAGAAGAAATCGAAGACGATTGTTTTCAACGAAGATAAGGCTGATCAATCCCTGCTCAGTAAAGCGGAGCGTTTGGTCAGGATCGGCAAGTATCCCAGCTTCGGGGACCTGTGCAAGCAAGCACTGGAAGACTTCTTGACCCCACCTGGACCGGCGTCTAGCCTCGAACCGGACTCCCTGGCTGAGCCCGAAGCAGAAGCCCTGGCTGAAGTGGAAGATCCGCCAAGCTCCTGGCTGGACACCACAGTCCTAGAGAAGCAAATCTCTGAGCTCTTGACCCAGCACTTTGCCAGTGTGGAGCAGCGGCTGGTTCAGCTTCAGGAACTCTATCAGCGCCTAGAACAACCAGCGGAGGCCGCTCCCGAGGCAGATGAGACAATTCCCCTGCTGAATCAGCATTTCGGCACGGTCGAGCAGCAGCTCAGCCAGCTCCAGGATCTCTTTAAGCATTTAGAGCAGCAGCTCACCCTCCGCGCCCTGCCCGAGCCCGAGGTCAAGTTGCCTGTTGCCAAGTCCTTTGAACCCGACCACTCGCTCGATGGCTTGCGCCTGTTGCTGGAGGAGTTTTAGAGACCTGGGGCAGCAAGTTGCATTTGCCTGAGCGCGCCTACGGGGGTTGGGCTTGCCAGTTTGAAATCTTGCCGGACCTAAAATGAAGGGGTCCCTAGCTTTGAGCGCGCCATGAATCCGGTAGACTACTTGCGCATCAGCTTGATCGACCGCTGCAATTTTCGCTGCACTTACTGCATGCCGGAGGGTCAAGATCTGGCGTTCATTCAGCGCCAGAATTTGCTGAGCGATGCGGAGTTGCTGACCTTATTGCGCGAGGTATTTATCCCGCTGGGCTTTAGCAAGTTTCGTCTGACCGGCGGTGAGCCGCTGATTCGGCCTGGGGTGGTGAATCTGGTGCGCGAGATCGTCAGTCTGCCGGGTGTGCGCGATCTGGCGATGACCACTAATGGTTTTTTGCTCAACGATCTGGCTGAGGGGCTCTATGGAGCAGGCTTGCGCCGGATCAACATTAGTCTGGACTCTCTGGATCCGGAGGTGTTTCGCCAGATTACCGGGCGCGATCACTGGGGGCGAGTCTGGCAGGGAATCCTCAGGGCTCACCAGGTGGGTTTTGACCCGCTCAAGCTCAATGTGGTGGTGATCCCTGGGGTAAATGATTCGGAGGTGTTGGACTTGGCATCACTTTCGATCGAGCGGGAATGGCATGTGCGCTTCATCGAATTTATGCCGATTGGCAACGCTGACCTGTTTGAGCATAAGGGCTGGGTCGATTCACAAACGCTGCGCCAGCAAATTCGGGAGCGCTGGGGACTGGTCGAGTCTCGGGTGCGTGGCAATGGCCCGGCGGATGTCTTTCAGATCCCTGGCGCAAAAGGCACGTTGGGCTTTATCAGCCAGATGTCTGAGTGCTTCTGCGACCGCTGCAATCGTCTGCGGCTGTCAGCGGATGGTTGGCTGCGCCCCTGCCTGCTGAATGAGACGGGTCAGCTAGACCTGAAGACTGGCCTGCGCTCGAGGCAGGATCCCACGGAGCTGCGGGCGGCAGTGGCTCAGCTGCTGTTGCTCAAGCCCGAAATCAACTTCAAGGCTCGTGACCGGGGCACTGATACCTCCTACAGCCGCACAATGGTGCAAATCGGCGGCTGATAGAGACCCTCACCCCCGGCCCCTCTGCCGAAATCGGCAGAGGGGTCTTCTAGTAGTTGAAATGCTGAAGTCGCTGTCATCAAAACTGCCAGGAGAGGGGGGCATGAGTCGCAACCCTCCCAGAGATAAGCAACACAAAGTTGGCATATAGGCTGCACAGTCTCCAAAGTTTAGGGGTGGGAAATGAGGGGACAAAACCGCACTTTATCCCTGACCCAAAGCCTGACAAGCTACCCGGTACTGGAGCGCCAAGATTGAGAAGAGTACACGGGCTTGGGACATTGCGCAAGCAGTTGTGGCTCAATCCCTGGGCCAGACGCTTACAGGTTGAGGGCAAACGCTTTCTGATCGAGGGCAAACGCTGACTCGTTGGGAGCAAATGCTTGCTGGTTTGCCCCAAACGTTTGCTGGTTGAGGGCAAACGCTTTCTGATTGACCTGAAGGTTTACTCGTTTGGGGCAAACGCTTTGTGGTTTAGGGAAAATGCTTTCTGATCGAGGGCAAACGCTTTGTGGCTAAGGGCAAACGCTGACTCTCCTGGGAGGCCAGTGTAAAAAGTGTCAGGGAATACATCTGCGCACAAGAAATTTGTAATTATTTGATTAGTCGAACAACGAGTGGAGTGATGCAAGGAATCAACAATCGCATCAAACTCATTAAGCGCCAAGCTTATGGATTTGTGAATTGCAGTAATTACTGTGGCTTTTACATCAGTTGACATACCGCTTCTAAACCCCACCAATTCAGCGCTCGGTCTCGTCTCAACACTGCCGCTTTTGCGATTCCCCCCATTGTCCTCGTGGCCCCAGTGAGTCAAAGCTGAAGCTACCTAACAAGAGCGCGACACATTTACATGAAGTTTTGTTTCCAAGTATTTACTTTGTTTGCGATTCCTATCTTTCTCGGCGAACTTTACGCTACTTTCTGTTCTCTAGAGAGACGCTGTAGCTTGAAATTCATCACTGGTTTGAGGAGTATGGCGATGCAGATCAGGTAAGCACCCCGAAACCCGCGCCCCACAGAAATTCGAGGCAACCGACTGATCTAACCCCCAGATTCTTCAAGCTTCAGACCTTGTTGAGCCCCCACTCCCTGTACTCCAGATGCTCCCTGGGCAGGCTGGGGGTTCGTCTAGGTGAACCTTCAGAAGCGGTGTGTGCAAGCGCCCTGAAAAGGCTTGGAGAACGAGGAGTTTCATCCATCAAAACTTTTAGAGGTTTATGAGCCAGCAGCAGAGAGACGATCACGTTCCCGCCTGGAGTGCAGAATCTAGGACCAAACACGCTCAAAAAGCTTCCAAAAAAGGATGGGTTGCGAGGTTTTTGGGCCGTGGATGGTTGGCTCGGGGCAGCTCGAGTTTGGTCTCTCTGGGCCTGACCCTTTCTCCCACGTTCTGGCCAGTAGCAGCCTACGCCACCGAATCGGATCAATCGGAGCCAATGCAGGAGAGCGAGGAGATAGAGGAGATAGAGAGGCTCAGTCCCTCCACCAAAGCTTTTCTCGACACCATCGCCTGGGCAGAGGGTACGTCCAACCCAGATGGCTACCAGGTGATTTTTTCAGGGGGCTACTTCTACAGCTTCGATGACCATCCTCGGCAAGTGTTGTGCGCCCTGTCCAGAGGGCGGCGGCTTTGCAGCAGCGCCAGCGGGCGTTACCAGTTTCTGCAACGGACCTGGGACCGCATCTCCCGCAATCTGGGCCTGCCCGATTTCTCGCCCCGCTCCCAGGACCTGGCCGCCGTCGAACTGATCCGTGAACAAGGCGCGCTGGCCGATATCGAGGCCGGAGACCTGGAAGCCGCCGTTTACAAAGTTGCGCCGGTTTGGGCGTCACTGCCCTCGCGCAACGGCAGATCCGTTTACCGGCAGCCCGTGCGGTCCATTGGGCACCTGCGAGCTATCTACGAGGCCAGCCTCAATCGCTACTCTCAACCGGGCTGGCAGGAGCTGCCACCCTCCTCTACGACCAGCTTGTTCTGGCGGCCTTCCCAGCCCGTCCAACGGCCAGTTCCTAGAGCTTGGCCCACCATGCCCACGGCCGCCCCGCTCTCTGGAATCCGAGCCAGAACCTGGCAACCTACACGCGCCCCCAACCCTGACCAAGATCCCAGGCAAGCAATTCAGCAATATAGCGGTGAAGCCTCAGTCCTCAGGGTTGGCGCTCAGGAGCTGCCGCCGGAGGGCACAACCGCCTCGTCGCCGAGTGCGGAGCCGCCAGCTCAGCCGTTGCCAGAGGTGAGACCGCCCTCCTGGCGCTGAGCGGCCCAAGAGCCGGAATCCTTCTTTGGAGAGAGCGCCTGCCACCAGATCTGAGGCAGGATAGCTGCGGCCCGCTCGGCAGTTTTAGCGAGGTGCCGAGTGCCCTGCCTAGCTCCTATGCTGGAGCCTGGTGCGATTGCACCCGCACAGCTAGCTGGATCACTGGGCGGCTCTTCAGGTGTTCTACCCGCCGCAATGCTACCTCTTAAAACGAGCTGGGTTTCTAGATTGCAAGTTCCACACTCGCTCCAACGCCTAAGCTGGGCGCTGCTGCCTCCGCTTGGTCTGGGCCTTGGCCTGTTGCTATTCGCTCAGGTCGGTCGGGGCTTGCTTCAAGCCAAACCCGAGGCGACGCCGAGCCCTGCCCTGCCTGCCCTGCCACCAACCCAGCCCAGCGTCGCGACACAGGCTGCGGATCCTGACAGCCGCAGCAGCCCTGGCGCTCAGCCCAGTCTGGCAGCGACACCCCTTGCTGCAACTCCTGCAACTCCACCGGCCCCGCAACGCCTGCAGATTCAGTCTCCGACCCAGGTGCGCACGCTCCTGCCCGAAGACTCGCGGGTGCTAGTGCGGGTTGCCGTCGTGGAGGGGGCTTCTTCGCTGGTCATTGGCACCTCGACCACAGCAACGGTCACCGACCAGCAGGGACGCGCCCTGGGTCAGATCGCCGCCATGACCAGTGCGCGCGCCCAGGTGAAGGGTCAAACGCTGCGGCTGGGATCCTGGCAAAGCCAAACGGCGGTTTGGGTCGAGCCTTCAGCGGGAGGCTATGTCTACATTGGTAACCGTTGGTATCGCGGTCGTCTGTTGCTCTCGGTGCAGGGAGCGGGGCTGTTGGCCGTGAACTACGTCAATATGCGCGACTATCTCTATGGCGTCATCGGCTCTGAGATGCCGGCTAGTTGGCCTCTGGAGGCGCTCAAAGCCCAGGCGGTCGCGGCTCGCTCTTATGCGCTGAATCGACTGCGCTCGGCCAGTGCGGCCTACGACTTGGGGGCGACGGCTGCCGATCAGGTCTATGGCGGTCTGGGCGCGGAGTACACCAGCATCCACCAGGCGGTTAGCGGCACGGCCAGTCAGGTGCTGGTGTACCAGGGCGAAGTGGCCGAGGCCGTTTACTCGGCAAGTTCTGGCGGCCACACCGAGTCAGCGGTGGAAACCTGGGGACGGTCGCGGCCTTATCTGCAGGGCGTCCCGGACTTTGACTGGTATGGGCCCAACTTCCAGTGGACCAAGAACTACTCCCAGGCGGACCTCAGCCGCCTGCTGCCCGGAGTCGGCAATGTCCTGAGCGTCGCGCCCACCGAGACCACCTCGGGAGGCCGGGT
>JANNOU010000008.1:0-36780 GCA_031399305.1 Leptolyngbya sp. SOY_34_metabat_272 | reverse complement strand
CACAGCCGCCCTGTTGGAGTCCACAGCCCCTACCCGCTCCAGACAGAGCAGCGCCACTCGCTCGGTGGAGGCTCCAGGTTGAGTGCTCCAGCTGGAGTAATGCACAGCTAAATGTATCGCACTTGATTTTGCATCTCGTCTGCTGTCCCTTGGTTGAGCATCACCAACAATCGTTGTGTAATCTCTTGAGGGGAACGACGAACAGCAAAAATCACACCAGAGTGCATCTGCCCTGAATCAAAGTAAGCCTGTACAAGTTCTGCAAAATCAGTCCTATTGTGAGTGATCAGCGCTCTTACTTGACTCACGGCATAAGCAAGCTAGTCTGCATCTCGTGCGGTAATCGCATCAAAGCCTCTCGCTCAGAGCAAGTCCGCCACTAAAACGTTGACATCTTCCTCACAACCTAAAGTCCCTCTGAGGCCAACGGGTCAAGAAGGGCAGCAAAATAGTCTGTAATGTCAGCGCTGCTATCGGGTACAGCTTGCTTGCAGTTTGCGAAACAACCTGGACCCGCGCCCCATGCGTCACGACTCAAGCGCCTTGCTGCACAATCCGAGCGGCCAGCCGCAACCATCGAGCTCCCAGCCTCGTCGTCCCAGCTCGCAACCCGACCCATCGAGCGTTTGGCTCCAGGGCTCAAGCTCGAAACCGGACCCCTCAAGCAAAAAGCTTCACAGCTCACCTTCCAAGCTCGAGCACTGAAGATACAAGCCCAGCAGGTCCAGTTCTGAAACCCGAATAGCACCGAACGAAGCCTGTCACGCACGCCTTGCGCAGGGGGTCTGGGGGAGGCGCTTCGTCCCCCAGTGGGGGGTTTGGGGGGCAAACGCCCCCCATTTCCGGGTTCCCTCTAGCCGCTACCGACCCCTCCCCAACTCAGCGCCATTCCTCCTAACCCCTCACCCACAAGTCACACACCCGTCACCGATGGAGGCTGCTGCCAAATCTGGTAAGATGCGAGCGACATTTTGCGTTGGGTCGGCGTCAGCAAGCTCAGACCGACCTGTCCTCCCCACCCGGAAGCGAGTATGAAATTACAGAATTTTCTCAATCCAGAGATTGGTAAGTTCAGCATGGACGCTATCGCGGCAGATGCTGAGCTAGCCCGTCAGATCCAAGTTCTACTCGTCGGCCTAGGGTTACTCGATCCACCCACCGACGGCAAATTTGGCCCAATCTCTATCGCTGCCCTTAAAAGATTCCAGGATTTAACAAAATCCGAAGAGTCAGCCTTCTTAGGCCCAAAGACCGCCAAGCTATTAATCGAAACCAAGCGCGCCGATCTGCCTGCGCCGACGCTCAAACTAGGCAATAATCTGGCCGGTCGTATCTGCAAATATATGCAGACAAAGGGTTATAAGCTCTCATCTGGCGATAACGAATATAACCTGATCTACGTTGAAGGCATGAACGCAGATGGCACTCTCAACCAGGATGCGCCGAACCAGTTTAATGACCGGCGACTGGTGATCGAGTTCGTCAACGGAGCGCCAGTGATCGTCGGCAGTTGGGAGGCCACAACCGAGCCCGGCTCCAAATACACCTACCACCCGATGAACCCCAAAGGCGCAGCCCGGATTAAGTTCGGTCAGTACAAAGCCTGGCAAGTTGGTCTGCATGGCTCCGATCAGCATGAGGCGCTAGTCCAGACCGCTGCGATCACCGTTTTTCGGGACTTCAACCAAGACTTCCAACGGGCTGGGGACAGCACCGACTCCGGCCTGTTCGGTGTCAATCAACACTGGGGCTATGATCTGCCTCGCAACGACGTGCAGGGAGCGAGCGCCGGCTGCCTGGTCGGACGCACCAAAGACGGCCACCGCGAATTCATGAAGTTGATCAAGCAAGACAGGCGCTACCTCGCCAATCGCAACTACACCTTTATCACGACGGTGATCCTGGGTTCTGATTTGATTAAATAGCGCCCAGGCTCACGACTGCACCAGCACCGCCAGGGGAAACACCAAGTATTCCAGATAAAACAAGCGCCAGATGAACTGGTAGAAATCGCAAACCGACTGCTTGTGCTGAAGATCGACCCGCAGACTCTCGAAGAGCACAACCGCCAACAGCAACAGGTGAGAGACCACCAAGGTCTGCGAGTTCACGCCTGGCAGCCACGCCCCCAGCAGCGCCACCATCCCATAGGCTGCGGCCAACAGCCCGCGCGACAGACGCAAAATGAACGGCGCTCCCCACAAAATCGTGAAGGTGGCAATCTGGTACTTGCGGTCTCCCTCCATATCCGGGACATCCTTAAAAACGGCGATCACGAAAGTCATCACCAGCACAAACGCCGAGAGTGCCCAGAGACTCGGCGGCAGGTTCAGCGCCACCTGTGAGGGGACACCATTGAGCACCTGGTCGAAATGGGCGAACAGCCCCAGATTTACCACCAACCCCCGCACCGTGAAAATGCACAAGGATGCGGGCAGCGGGAAACGCTTGAGCCGAAACGGCGGCAACGAGTAGGCCGTGCCGATCAGCAGGCTCAGCAAAATCGTCAGCAGTAGAAAAGGGCTCTGCGCCCACTGCACCAGGGCGATGCTGACTGCCGCCGCACCCAGCGCCACCACAACTACCCGGCCCTCGGTCTTCGAGAGTTCGCCGGAGGCCAGGGGCAGGTAGGGTTTGTTCACCCGGTCGATAGCGATGTCTTCGAGTTGGTTGAGGCCAACGATGAACACATTTGCGGCCAAGCAGGCTGCCAGCGCCCAAAACAGACTAGGTAGCAGCCCCAGCCCCAGCAGCGCCTGCAGCCGCCAAAACGCGCCCAGCGCCAACAGATAGAGCCCCAACACACTGAGACTGGTGCCGAAGATCGTGTGGGGCCGAGAAAACTTCCAGAAAGCGTAGAGTTTGTCGATCATGTTCGCGCCCGCGCAGCGTGTCAGGACTCGGATCGGGTAGCGCACAACACGCCAAACTTCACCAGGCCGCGTCGATAGCCCTGCGCCATCAACGGCAGCCCCAGCGCCGCTTGGAGCGTGCCCCAGCCAGCGTTCACCATCCCCCAGAGGTTCCGGGGATCCAACGCCGAGCCGATTACCTGCTCCCAAAACGGCGCGACCTGCTGCGACCAATCGACCGTGCGGATCGCCGTGAACTCCAGCGCCTGGGCTATTCGCGCATACTCGCCCAGCGAGATTACCCCCGGCAGACAGTACACCCGATAGATTTCCGCCAGATGCATCTGTTCAGCAGCGCTCAGCGGCACAAAGCCCGGCCCCGCCTCGCGATGGCACCAAGTGGCCAACACCAGACGGCCACCCGGTCGCAGCACCCGGTAACACTCCTGCAAAAAAGCCCGCTTGTCCGGCATGTGCTCGCCGCTCTCTAATGACCAGACCAGGTCAAACTGCGCATCCGCGAAAGGCGTCGCCAGCGCGTCGGCAACCAGAAACCGGGTCCGCCCAGCCAGCCCAGCCTCAGAGGAGCGCTCAGTCGCCCGCTGCGCTTGCACCGGACTGAGGGTGATGCCGCTGACCTCGGCCCCAAAGCGCGCCGCCAACAGTCGCGAACTGCCACCGATGCCGCAGCCCACATCCAGCACCTGGCAGGCCCGCATGACCCCGGACCAGGCCAGCAGCACCTCAATTAGGTCGATCTGCGCCTGGACCCGGTCTTTGCGGCTGGCATCCTCGCCGAGCGCGTAGTAGCCGTGGTGCATGTGTTCGCCCCAGACCTGTTCCCACAGACCAGAGGAGGCATCGTAGAAGCTTTGAATTCGCTGGTTTAGAGAAACTGCCAAAAGATTTCTGCGCTGAGCAACTCTTACCACGCTACCGTGGCAAGCCGCTGGATTGAAATCCCCTGTGCGACAGTTTTAACAGTGCTCGCAATCAAGGCTGGGCCTGCGCTGGATTCGGTTGAGCTGGATCGCTGGAAGGCGACGGCTTTTCAGAACTCCAGGCTAGACCAATGAGGCCAGCGACCACCAATCCACCAACCATGTAGATCAGAATTTCCCGAGAAGCTGAGTTGTACTTCGCCATACTTGACTCTCAAACCCAACGGTAATGAAGGTAGCTATACGTCATGTAGCCGACTGGGCCATCGCTTTAGGAGCAAGTCCCTCAGCTCGGTCGCGATCTACACCCTACTACGCGTTTAAGTTGGGTTCCGGACAAGTATGCAAAATTTGGAGCTCGATTGATATTCAAGCCATGGGCGCTCAAGCGACCCGGAGCCGCTCAAGCTCGGTCGTTGATCGGGATGTAGGGGACTTCATGCTCACCGGTATAGACCTGGGTAGGTCGAAACAGGCGGTTATCGGCAAGCTGTTCTTTCCAATGCGCTAGCCAGCCAGCGACGCGGGCAATCGCAAACACAGGTGTGAACAAATCGGTTGGAATCCCCAGTTTGTCGTAGACCAAGCCAGAGTAGAAATCTACATTGGGATAGATGCCCTTGTCGCCCAATTTCTCGGCAACCGCCAGCTCCAACTCCAGGGCAATGTCGTAGGCCTGGTTGTGCCCAAAGCGGTCAAACAATTGCTCGGCCAGGCTCTGCAGGATAGTAGCGCGGGGATCTTTAACTTTGTAGATACGGTGACCGAAGCCCATAATCCGCCCCTTATTCTGCAGCTGTTGCTCTAGCCAGGGTCGGACATTTTTGACGCTGCCGATCTCCGCCAGCATTTGCATCACTTTCTCATTGGCTCCACCGTGCAGCGGCCCGCCCAGGGTGCCAATCGCAGCGGCGAGCACCGTGTAGGGGTCGGTGAAAGTGGAGGCGGTGACCAGCGCCGAGAAAGTGGAGGCGTTGACCGTGTGCTCGGCGTGCAAAATCAGGCAGACATCAAAGATCTGATACATTAGCGGATCGGGTTCCCGCTCGTTCAGCATGTAGAGAAAGTTGGCAGCGTAGCGCAAGTCGTCGCGTGGCTGAACCGGGTCGTTGCCCTGGCGCATCAGTTGGAAGGCCGCGACCATCGTGGGCACCTTGGCTAGCAGCCGCACCACCGCGCCCCAGATGTACTCTGGATCGCGCAGGTCGCAATTGAGAGGATAGAACAGCCCCAGCGCCGCGACACAAGCTTGCAGGGCGTCCATCGGATGGCCACTTTCTGGAAAGCACTTGATCATGTCCCGGATGCGGTATTTCAGGCGACGGTGAATGCGAATCTCTTGCTCGAAGCGCCCTAGTTCGGCGATACTAGGCAGGTGGCCAAAGATCAGCAGATGGGCTGTCTCCAGGAAATTGCTCTGGTAGGCCAGATCCTCAATGCGCATGCCCCGGTATTCCAGCAAGCCCACCTTGCCGTCTACATAACTGATGTTGGACTGGGTAGCAGGCACTCCCTCCAGTCCCGGCTTGTATTCACCCAATGACATCACCTGTGCTCCCGATCAATGCTGGGAAGTTTGTACAGAAAGCCTAACAGCTAGAGGCTTTGGGCTCTGGCTAGCCTGGATCCAGGCGCATCAACACCTGACCGTACTCTACTGGTTGGGCGTTTTCCACTAGGATCTCGGCCACACGGCCGGTGACATCGGACTCGATGTCGTTCATCAGTTTCATGGCCTCCACAATGCAGACGGTCTGGCCGCGCTGGATGACATCGCCGACGCAGACGAAGGGCGGGGCATCAGGCGACGCAGCGCTGTAGAAAGTGCCCACCATCGGCGACGTAACGTCTACCAGATTGCGGGCGGCCATGGACGGATCCGGCGGGGCGGCAACCGGCGGGGCCGCAGTGCTGCCTGCAGGCAGCACCGTCGTAATGGCTTGGCTGGCTCCCCGGTGGATCGACAGGCGTAGATCTTCAGACTCGATTGTCAGCTCGGTGATGTCGGTCTGGTTGAGGACCGTAATCAACTTGCAAAGTTCCTCTAACGATAGCTCCACGAGCCCCCTCTGTTTATGCTTGCTTCCCTCACACCTCAACCTTAGGCCCAGAGCGCAGCGCTTGTTCTCTAGGACGCCTACCTGAGGCGCTAGTCGCGACCCAGGTAGGCGTCGGTCCGTGTATCGACACGGATGCGCTCGCCCACGCTGATGAACAAGGGCACCATCACCTGCGCGCCTGTTTCGACAATTGCCGGTTTGGTGCCGCCTGTGGCGGTGTCGCCTTTGAGACCAGGGTCGGTTTGGGTGATTTCCAGAGTCACGGAGTTGGGCAGTTCCACGTCGAGAACTTTGTTGTTCTGGGTCCAGCGCAGAACGTTGACTTCCATACCTTCTTTGAGGTATTTCACACGGTCGCCAATTTGGGCAACGGTGAGGGTGGCCTCTTCGTAGGTCTCCATGTCCATGAAGACGTAGTCGTCGCCCTGTTTGTAGGTGTGCTGCATCGCCCGCTTGTCCAGGTTGGCCTGGGGCACCATTTCCCCGGCGCGGAAGGTGCGCTCCATCGAGCTGCCAGATTCGGCGTTTTTGAGCTTGGTGCGCACGAATGCTGACCCTTTGCCAGGCTTGACGTGCAGAAATTCGACAACGCGCCAAACGTTGCCGTCGAGTTCTATGGCAACTCCGGGTCGAAAGTCGTTGCTAGAGATCATGTCTGGCCTTTGAAGGTCGGTTGGGAGAGGACCTGCCCCAGGCTTCTGCCAGGCAGACGCAGGGCGAGTCAACGGCAACCTATTGTACCGTTCTGCGTCCCTTGTGTCGGGAGCACTCACTCAGAGCGCAGGGCTTTGACCGGGTCCAATTGGCTGGCACGCAAGGCGGGCACCAGACTCGCGCCGATGCCAACGCCCAGCGCTGAGCCCAGAGCCAGAGCAGCGGTATTGACCTCGAAACGATAGGGCAATTGGAAGCGGTCGGCGACCACGCGCGTCAGCCCATGCACGCTCACGATCGCCGCCGTACCTCCAATTAGGCTCAAAAGCGTGGCTTCCAGCACAAATTGCAGCATGATCTCCTGCCGGGTAGCGCCCAGGGCGCGCCGCAGACCGATCTCCGGCGTGCGCTCTACGACAGAGGCAATCAAGATATTGGCGATGCCGACGCCACTAATTAGCAGCGACACCAATCCGACCAGGGTCAGGGCGCGGGAGGCCAGGGTCAGGGTCTGCTGCTGCTGCAGGATGTCTTCGACGTTGTTGCGGTCCCAGAGCTTGCGACCGGGCTGACGCTGGGCGAGTAGTTGCTTCGCTTGCTCGCCCAGGTTTTCTAGCTCGGCCAGGTTGCGGGCGCTGAGCTGAATGCCACCGATCTCCTGGCGACCGGTGAGGGCGCTCTGCGCGCTCATGGGCAACCAGACTTGACCGCCGGGCGGCCCCCGATCGTCAAGCTTGGTTGGCACGACGCCGACCACGATGTAAGGTCGGCTGTTGACATAGAGGCGCTCGCCCACGGGCGGCTGGGCCGCGAACAGCTGCTCCGCCAGGAAACGGTCAATCACGACTACGGGGCGGTAGGTCTCGAAGTCGGCAGCGGTGAAGAAGCGCCCGGCAGCCATGGTTCGGCCCTGGGTACGCAGGAAGTCGGGGGAGACGCCCAACACGAAGGCTTCGAGTTGCCGGTCCTGGAAGACGGTGCGAGCGGGGCCAATCCAGTTGAGCGCGCTGACCGCCTTCAGGCCCACCAAGCGCTGCTTTAAGAAGGTCAGGTCATCCAGGTGCAGTTGGTTGTCGGCTTTGGTCCCCGCCCCCCAGAGGAGGCCCACCGTAACCTGAGGCGGGTCGCGCTTTTGCAGTTGCTCGGCAATCACGGCGCGGCTGATGCTGCCGACTTGCAGGGTGGCGCTGACTGCGGCCACGCCCATGAACACGCCCAAGGTGGCCAGGGCTGAGCGCAGGAGGTTACCGCGCAGGGAGCGACAGGTGAGATCCAGGAGGTCGAAGGGCGCAAGGCTCATAGGTAGGGTTATACCAAAACCCTTGCTGTGGGGTGGCGTTTCGCTAAAATCAAGCCAACCTGGCTCCACCCTACCCGCGCCTCCAAATGATCGTGACTCGCCCTGGAATTGGCATTCAGACAGCACAGGTGCGTCCCGAGCGCGCCATCGGTCAGATCCACGTCTACGACGGGCTGGGCAAAGGCAAGTCACAGGCTGCTCTGGGCGTCGTCCTGCGCTCGATTGGCTTGGGCATGGCCAACGATGGCGGTGATCCACGCCAGACACGAGTCTTGCTGCTGCGCTTTCTCAAGGGGCTCAAAGGGTCGGGGCAGACTTATGCCGAGGACGCAGCGATTGAGGCGCTGCAGCGGGGCTTTCCGCATCTGATCGACCAAGTGCGCACTGGGCGTGGCGAGTTCTTTGGGCCAGAGAACATCACTGCCTTCGACCGCAAGGAGGCACAGCGCGGCTGGGACATCGCCCGTGGGGCGATTGCCTCGGGGCTGTATTCAGTGATCGTGCTCGACGAGATTAACCCGGTGATGGACCTGGGCCTACTGAGCATCGAAGAGGTGGTGCGCAGTCTCAAGCACAAGCCTGAGCACTTGGAGATCATCGCCACTGGGCGCGGCGCGCCGCCGCCGTTGTTGGAGATCGCCGACCTGCACTCGGAGATGCGGCCCCACTATCACCCAGCAGCGGCGGCCCGGGGCATCACCGGCATCGAGATCTACGCAGGCGAAGGCAAAGGTAAGTCCACCAGTGCTTTGGGCCGAGCCTTGCAAGCGATTGGACGGGGGATTAGCCGCGATCTGTCGCATCGGGTGCTGATTCTGCAGTGGCTCAAAGGCGGCAGCGGCTATACCGAAGACTCAGCGATCGCGGCCTTGCGTCAGACCTATCCCCATCTGGTGGACCACCTACGCTGTGGTCGCGATGCCATTGTCTGGCGCGGTCAGCAACAGGAGCTGGACTATGTGGAGGCCGAGCGGGGCTGGGAAATCGCCCGCTCGGCCTTGGGCTCGGGCCTCTACAAGACGATTATCCTAGACGAGCTGAACCCCACCGTGGATTTAGAGCTGCTGCCGGTGGAGCCGATTGTGCAGGCGTTGCTGCGCAAACCCCTGGACACCGAGGTGATCATCACCGGGCGTTGCAAAAACCCGCCTGCCTATTTCGACCTAGCCTCGGTACATTCCGAGATGGTCTGCCACAAGCACTACGCCGAAAAAGGCGTGGACTTGAAGCGCGGCGTGGATTTTTAGGGCACTGAGACCGGTTCAAACCGACGGCTGAGGTGGCGCAGCACCAGCTCCTGGAATAGATGCACACCGACCTCGCGGCTGGGCGACAGGCGTCCGGGGCGATAGCCCCGAGAGAGGATGCGGCGCTGAATTGCTGGCAGCAGACGCAGATCTTCCTGCTGGATTTGGTCGAAGAACTCGACCAGCGGTTGCAGATTTTGGGGGTCTCTGGCGGTCTCGGTGTCCGGCACCAGCCAGTCCCAGCGTACCCGCGTACGTGATGGCCCCTGCGGATCGATCAGGTAAATAATCGCGACGTAGGGCCGCAGGATCCAGGCAAAGTTGGGAAACAAGCTCACGGTCGATTTGCCGTGTAGTTCAGGCTCGCTGAG
The DNA here is from genome assembly GCA_031399305.1 of Leptolyngbya sp. SOY_34_metabat_272. GTDB lineage: Bacteria > Cyanobacteriota > Cyanobacteriia > FACHB-261 > FACHB-261 > FACHB-261. The sequence continues at coordinate 27,355 of JANNOU010000008.1, read as the reverse complement.
GCCTTCCAGATGGAACCCTGGCCGCAGGAAGCGGTGGAGCACATCGTCAGGCGGCAGGGGCGCGTATTGCAGATAGTAGTAATGTCTAGCTTCGGCGGTGGTGTGCTTGTAATAGCGGCTCAGGACGGCGTGTACCGCAGGCTCGTGATAGCTCTCGACGTTGTTCTCGACGTAGAGCTTCCAGTTGGTGTCGGTCCAGTAGTCCACGCTGTAAACTCTGGCCCAATCGCTGAAGCGATAGCGCCCGAACAGCTCGGGCAGTTCGCCTAACTGGGTGGCGAGCGGCTGACAGTTGGGATCGAGATTGACAAACAGAAATGGCCCCCAAGCCTCAACCTTGACGGCCCGCAGGCAGTGGCTCTCTGGATCGAAATTTTCAGCGCTCTCCAGGTCGGGCATATCCTGGAGCTTGCCAGCCAAGTCAAAGCTCCAGGCGTGATAGAGACAGGTGAGCTGTTTGAGCTTGCCGCTGCCTGCCGCGACCGGCCCCGCGCGGTGGGGACAGACATTAAAAAAGCCTCGCAATTGACCGGTTTGATCCTGAAGGATCACGAGGGGCTGCTCTGCAATCTCCACCGTGAAATAGGAACCAGGACCCTGCAACTGGCTGCGGTGACCGACGGAGTACCAGGCTTTACCGAATATATTCTGCTGCTCCAACCGGTAAATCGCCTCGCAAGCATACATCTGCGCAGGCAGAGCTGTGGCCTCACTGCTGAGCGTTTGCGGCTGCCAGGTTTGCAGATAAGAGAGGGCTTCGCTCATGAATTTGCCCCATCGCAAATCGGGCCGGTGAGTTAGTAGGACGCTATCGACTCAGCTGCGCTAATTTTGTACTCGCAGATACGATTCACTGATTAGACAGGTGCCATATTTTGCTTGTCGCGTCAGTTTAACAGAACCATGAGCCCCGCCCAGCATCCAATCGTTTGGACCCGTCGTCAGGCTCTGCGCATGGTCGCCGGAGTGACTGGCGGTCTTGCCCTGCACGCTTGCGCGCAATCGACCGGTGGACCGGCTGAGCCTGCCGAAACTTCAGCCGCTTCACCGCAGGCCGCCGCTGAGCCGATCAAGGCAACCTCAGGAAGCACCCTGTGGATCGGCTACACACCGCTCTACATTGGGGTCGAGAAAGGCTTCTTCCGCGAAAGTGGCCTGGATCTCGATTACAAAGATTTCAGCTCAGGCACCGATGCCAATGCTGCCTTCAGCGCCGGTCGTCTGGATGCCATCTCCAACGTCACCTCTGAGATGGTTACGTTAGCCGCCAACGGGGTCGATTTCAAGATTGTGATGGCCGCCGATAACTCCCTGGGTGGCGATGGCATCCTGGCCCGCAATAGCGTCAAAGACATCGCCGATTTCAAAGGCAAAACGGTCGCGGTCGAAGAAGGCGGCGTCAGCCATTTCTTCCTACTGCAAGTTCTGAAGGAGGCGGGACTAAGCGGCAGCGATATCAAGTTGGTGAATGTCACCCCCGACGCAGCAGCGGCGGCTTACCAGTCCGGTAAAGCAGACATCGCTGTGACTTACTCGCCCTTCTTAGCAAAGGCCAACCAAGCGCAGAAGGACGGGCGAATCATCTTTGACACCTCCAAAATGCCCACTGCCATCATTGATATTCACAGCTTCAATACCAAGTTTATTGAGGCAAATCCGGGTGCAGTGGAAGCCTTTGTCAAAGGGACCTTAAAGTCTCTTGATTTCATCAAAACCAACCCGACTGAGGCTTACACCATTGCCGGTAAACGCCTAGAGCTGTCGCCCGAAGAGGTAGAAGCGGAACTCAAAGGCGTACGCCTGATTGACAAGGAAACTAACCTGGAGATACTGAACACTTCGTTGCTGCCCCATCTAGAAGAGCTCAGCGCCTTTTTGCTGGAGCAGAAGCAGATTCAGAAGGCTCCGGACTTATCCAAATTGATCGATCCGCAATATCTCCAGGCTGTCTAGTGCTTAGCTACTCCAACCGGTAAATTGCCTCGGAGGCAGACATGTTACTAGCGCGCTATTGACTTAGCTGCGCTAGTTTTGTAATCAAAGATACGATTCACTGATTAGGCGGGTGCCAGATCTCAGTTGTCGCGTCAGTATGTACTCGTAGATACGATTTGCTGATCAGACAAGTGTAATACTGGCCAGACGGGTGCCATATTTTCTTGTCGCGTCAGTTTTGAGAGAATCATGCGCCCCGCCCAGAACTCAATTGTTTGGACCCGTCGTCAGACTCTGCAGATGATCGCTGGAGTGACTGGCGGTCTTGCTCTGCATGCTTGTGCACAATCGACCGGTGGACAGGCTGAGGCCACCGAAGAGACAACCTTGGGAAGCCCCCCATGGATCGGCTACACCCCCCTCTATGTTGCGGTCGAGAAAGGCTTCTTTCGCGAAGCTGGCCTAGATTTAGATTACAAAGAATTCAGCTCAGGCACCGAGGTCAATGACGCTTTCAGTGCCGGTCGTCTGGATGGCACCGCCAACGTTACCTCCGATATGGTTGCGTTAGCCGCCTATGGAACTGATTTCAAGATTGTGATGGCCGCCGATAACTCCCTGGGTGGCGATGGCATCCTGGCCCGCAATAGCGTCAAAAACATCGCCGATTTCAAAGGCAAAACGGTCGCGGTCGAACAAGGCGGCGTTAGCCATTTCTTCCTACTGCAAGTTTTGAAGGAGGTGGGACTGAGCGGCAGCGATATCAAGTTGGTGAATGTCACCCCCGGCGCAGCAGCAGCAGCTTACCAGTCCGGTAAAGCAGATGTCGCTGTGACTTACTCACCCTTCTTAGCAAAGGCCAACCAAACGCAGAAGGACGGCCGAATCATCTTTGACACCTCCAAAATGCCCACTGCCATCATGGATGTCTATAGCTTCAGTACTAAGTTTATTGAGGCAAATCCGGGTGCGATGGAAGCCTTTGTCAAAGGGATTTTAAAGTCTCTTGATTTCATCAAAACCAACCCGACTGAGGCTTACACCATTGCCGGTAAGCGCCTAAAGCTGTCGCCCGAAGAGGTGGAAGCAGAACTCAAAGGCGTACGCCTGATTGACAAGGAAACTAACCTGGAGGTACTGAACACTTCGTTGCTGCCCCATCTAGAGGATCTCAGCGATTTCTTGCTGGAGCAGAATCAGATTCAGAAAGCTCCGGACTTATCCAAATTGATCGATCCGCAATATCTCCAGGCTGTCTAGTGCTTAGCTGCTCCAACCGGTAAATTGCCTCGGAGGCATACCTGTGGCCTCACTGCTGAGCGTTTGCAGTTGCCAGGTTTGCAGACCACAGAGGGAGGGCTTCGCTCATGAACTTGCCCATCGCAAGGTGGGCTGGTGAATATACTCGCGGACACGATCTGCTGATCAGACGAGTGTATAATGACCCGATGGGTGCCATATTTTCTTGCCGCATCAGTTTTGAGAGAATCATGAGCCCCGCCCAGAACTCAATTGTTTGGACCCGTCGTCAGACTCTGCAGATGATCGCTGGAGTGACTGGCGGTCTTGCTCTGCATGCTTGTGCACAATCGACCGGTGGACAGGCTGAGGCCGCCGAAAAGATAACCTTGGGAAGCACCCTGTGGATCGGCTACACACCGCTCTACGTTGGGATCGAGAAAGGCTTCTTTCGCGAAGCTGGCCTAGATTTAGATTACAAAGAATTCAGCTCAGGCACCGAGGTCAATGACGCTTTCAGTGCCGGTCGCCTGGATGGCACCGCCAACGTTACCTCTGATGTGGTTTCGTTAGCCGCCTATGGAACTGATTTCAAGATTGTGATGGCCGCCGATAACTCCCTGGGTAGCGATGGCATCCTGGCCCGCAATAGCGTCAAAGACATCGCTGATTTCAAAGGCAAAACGGTCGCAGTCGAACAAGGTAGCGTCAGCCATTTCTTCCTGCTGCAAGTTTTGAAGGAGGCGGGACTAAGCGGCAGCGATATCAAGTTGGTGAATGTCACCCCCGACGCAGCAGCAGCGGCTTACCAGTCCGGTAAAGCAGACATCGCTGTGACTTACTCGCCCTTCTTAGCAAAGGCCAACCAAGCGCAGAAGGACGGGCGAATCATCTTCGACACCTCCAAAATGCCCACTGCCATCATTGATATTCACAGCTTCAATACCAAGTTTATTGAGGCAAATCCGGGTGCGGTGGAAGCCTTTGTCAAAGGGACCTTAAAGTCTCTTGATTTCATCAAAACCAACCCGACTGAGGCTTACACTATTGCCGGTAAGCGCCTAAAGCTGTCGCCCGAAGAGGTAGAAGCAGAACTCAAAGGTGTGCGCATGATTGACAAGGAAACTAACCTGGAGGTACTGAACACTTCGTTGCTGCCCCATCTAGAGGATCTCAGCGATTTCTTGCTGGAGCAGAATCAGATTCAGAAAGCTCCGGACTTATCCAAATTGATCGATCCGCAATATCTTCAGGCTGTCTAGTGCTTAACAGCGGTGACAGGAGTATGCCAGAATCTGGAGGTTGACCACACGTACCTCGAGATTCATGGCAGAAGTCCTGTTCTTCAACGCACTTCGGGAGGCGCTCGACGAGGAGATGGCTCGCGACCCCAACGTGTTTGTCCTAGGCGAAGATGTGGGGCATTATGGCGGCTCCTACAAAGTCACTAAGGACCTCTACAAGAAGTATGGGGATCTGCGTGTCTTAGATACGCCGATTGCGGAGAACAGCTTCACCGGTATGGCGGTGGGCGCTGCGATGACCGGTCTGCGACCGATTATCGAGGGCATGAACATGGGTTTCCTGTTGCTGGCGTTCAACCAGATCGCCAACAACGCGGGCATGCTGCGCTACACCTCTGGCGGCAATTTTAAGATCCCGATGGTGATTCGCGGGCCGGGTGGTGTGGGCCGTCAACTGGGAGCTGAGCACTCGCAGCGGCTCGAGGCCTACTTCCAGGCAGTGCCGGGTCTGAAGATCGTGGCCTGCTCCACCCCCCACAATGCTAAGGGTCTGCTCAAATCGGCGATCCGCGACGACAACCCTGTGCTGTTCTTCGAGCACGTCCTGCTCTACAACCTCAAGCAGAACCTGCCGGATGAGGAGTACCTGCTGCCCCTAGACAAAGCTGAAGTCGTGCGCCCCGGCAAGGACGTGACCCTCCTGACCTACTCGCGCATGCGCTACCACTGCCTCAAGGCTGCCGAAACCCTAGAACAGCAAGGCTACGACCCCGAGATCATCGACCTGATCTCGCTCAAACCCCTAGACTTCGAGACCATTGGCCAGTCGATCCGCAAGACGCACCGGGTGGTGATCGTCGAGGAGTGCATGCGCACTGGCGGCATTGGTGCGGAGCTGACCGCCTCGATCAACGACCGCTTGTTTGATGAACTCGATGGCCCGGTCCTGCGTCTGGCCTCGCAAGACGTCCCCACCCCCTACAACGGCAACCTGGAGAACCTGACGATCGTGCAGCCCCAAGACATCGTCAAGGGCGTCAAAGACATGCTGGCCCTAGCGGTTTAGGCGTCAAGCTCGGCGGTCTTGGCTCAGAACTCAGCCCTTCAAGGTAGAGACTCGGCCCACCAGGTTTTGGGCCGGGAACGCCGAGCCCAAGGCTCGAAGACCCGCGCAAATTTCGCCACGGTCCAAGCTCGGCGCTCGGAGGTTACCGCTCCAAGCTCGGGCCTTCGAGTTCTGGGCGCGGCTCGCGGTGTTCACCGCCGGGACGCTGGAGCTTAGGACCAGATTTTGTAGGCGAAGTAGGTGGCCATCGGGATGATCACAGATGCTGCCAGCAGCCAAACCACTAGCTGGGCTGCCTCGCCCTGGCTGGCTTTGGGAAAGGTCGAGCTGGATTCGGCCTGAGGCAACTGCGCCATCTGTGGCGGCCCCGGATCGGCCTGACCGGACAAAACCGTGCTGAGGCGGCTGACGCCATCGAGCAACGCCTGGTTCAGGTTGCCCTGCCGCAGCTGCGAGCCCATGGTCTCCTCCGTGATGCTCTCGATCAGATCAGTTGGCAGCAGCGGCTGCACGTCTTCCCCCGCTTGAATGGCTGCGCCCCGGCTGCGCGTGTCCAGCAGCAGCACGGTCTGGTGGGCCTGGTCCGTGGGCTTCTCGAACCACTGCGTAAACAGCTCTGAAACCAGGCTGTCCGGGGTTTCGCCGTAGTCCAGGCGTCGGGCTGTGACCACGCGCACCGCCTGACCAGTGGCGCGTTCAAGGTCATCGAGCAACCGGTTGAGCCGACCTTCGGTGTCTCGGCTCAAGACGCCGGAGATATCCATCACCCAATTGCGGCCGCCACTTAGAAACTCCGGCACGTCCTCCAGCCCCAGCGCCTGAACCGGCAGGGCCAACAACTGCACAAGCGCCGCCACGAGGGTTGCGGCAAGCAAAACTGGCTGGATTAGCTGCTTCAGGCGTCGTTTCATCCGCATTCACCCCGGATCAACCTGTCAGGATTTTACCAGGGTGAGCGGGCACTGGGGTTGAGGAGCGTAAGGGTTATGATCCTTTGCTTGTGGTGTTTTCTGGCTGGAGTTTCCATGCATAAACCCTTGGCTGGTCTGCTCTGTACCCTGCTGAGCCTAAGCAGCGGTCAGTGGAGCGCCCGCGCTCAGACAGTGACACCAGCGACACCAGTGACACCGCCGGAGCCTGGTGTGCTCTTTTGCCAGCCCGCGCCCGACCAAGCCGCCGCCGTGGACCAGGCGCGCGCGCAGGTGATCGCCTGGCTGCGCAGCCAGCCCGGCGGCTTCAGGGTCAACGACCTGCCCCAGTTGCTGCGCAGTCGGCAAGGCGCGGCCCAAGCCTACGCCGAGGCCCTAGCGCGCGCACGCGACCCGCTCCAGCAAGCGTGCCTGAAGCGCAGCCCCTTGCAGCGGCGAGGTCTGTGGTTGCGGGCTTACGCCTGTGATGGCCAGTCGCTGGCGCTGCTGGCGGTATTGGACCGCATGGCACTGCTGGGAGTGACCGACGTGTATCTTGAGAGCTTCTACGCGGGCCGCACCCTTTACGCCAGCGCTGCCCCCTTCGCCTCCCACTGCCGCGCAGACCAGGGCAATTTGCTGCGCGTCTACACCGAACTAGCGCAGGCGCGGGGCCTGCGCCTGCACGCCTGGATCCATGCCACCGACTTTGGCCCCGAATATAGCCAGCGCTACCCCGAGCGTCGCCTGCGCAACGGCTTCGGGCAGCTGGCCAATCTGCGTAACAGCCTGGGCGATGGCACGCCCAATTTTCAAGCCAGCGCCCTACATCCCGACACCCGCAGCACCGAATCCTTTCACTGGTTTGTGGACCCCACACACCCCGCCGTGCAGGCCGATTTGCAGCAGCTGGTACGCGAGGTCAGCGCCCAGGGGGTCGATGGCGTCATGCTGGACTACATCCGCTATCCGGTGGTCAGCTGTGCCCAGAACGCCGAGCTGCGTCAGGGCTGTCTGAATCGCGATCCGCGCCTGTTCTGGCTGTTTAGCGAGCAGGCCTTTGCCCGCTTCCTGGCCTACCTGCGGCAGGCGCGACCGAGCGTGACCCCCGCTCAGATCGACGCCTGGCTCAACCCGCGCCTCCGCGCTCAGACAGCCCTCGACCCAGCCCTGATGCCACAACTCGAGAGCCTGACCGTGGCCTATCTGCGCCACAGCATCACCGCGCTGGTGCGTCAGAGCGCCCAGACAATCCGGGCAACCGGGCGACGCTCAGTGCAGCTCTCGGCGGCCGTATGGCCCGACGGCAACCGCAATGATCCGGTCGACCCCCGGCTGCAGGCCTACGAGACCTTCCCCCTCAGCCCTGGTGGCCTCTCGCCGATGCTGTACGCCTACAACCTCAGCTGCACCGCGCCGCCGACCCCCGGCAGCAGCGGCTGCGTCCTCGCCGAATTTGACCGCATGATTAGCCTGCGGCCCCAAGCAGACTTCTGCGTCAACTTGGCTCCCGATCCGCCCTATGCTGCGGCCAACGGCCCGCGTCACGCGCCGCTCGACCAACAGGTCAGCACGCTACTCGCCTATGCCCGTAGCCGCAATCTGAACCTTCGCTGCGTCAACTATTTTGCCTACGGCTGGCTCTTCCCAGACGATGACCAAAAACGCAAAGCAGCCTGTGAACCTGGACCGCGGGCTATCGGCCCAAGACCGTTGCTGGGCAGCCAACCCAGTGATCCGTTCAAGGCCTCATCTAGCAGCTGAGAACTGTCCAAAGTGTGATGTTCAAACCCCGTGAATTGGATAGGCTGGGCCTGTGAAAAATCGTCCGTCCTCGCGCTACTGGTGGCCGTTGCTGGGCGTACTCCTCGTCTCTCGGCTGCTGGTTCTGCTCTCGCTGCTTTGGCTCACCCCAGATCTGAAGCTCCTCTCCTTCAGTCCTCAGCAGCCGCTCACCCTGGGCGTGGATGATCTAGTCGGACGACCGGTGGTGGTCGAGGCCCGTAGCGCCAACGGCCAGCCCCGGCCCCTGACCTACACCTTTGTTGGCTGTCCACCCGTGCAGGTCTCGGTGTCGGCGCTGCGTCAGTACGAACTCCAGCCCTGCGCCAATTTGCAACTGCCACGCCGGGTGACCCTGGCATCAGCGCCCGAGATCCAGATTGTCTACGCTGGTCTGACGGCGTTGGGCGCGGGGCAGGGCAATTTGTTGCGGCTGCTCTTCGCGGGGCTCGACACCAAGCGGCTGACGGAGGTGCACGAGCTGTTCCTCCACGAGCTCAGCCCTGGCGAGCGGCTGCTCCACAACGCCTACAACTGGGACGCCCGCTGGTATCTGAGCATTGCCCGCTTCGGCTACTTTTACGATGACTACCTAGCGCAGACGCGGCAGTACAGCAATGCCGCCTTCTATCCGCTACTGCCTACCTTGGGGGCGATGCTGGCGGCGCTGAGCGGCCTGCCGCCCGAGGTGACCTTACTGGGACTGGTACAGGTCTTGTCGGTAGCCAGCGGCCTGCTGTTGTTTCAGTTGGCGCTAGTTCTGGGCCGTGCGCCCTCCGAAGGGTTCGCCGCTGTGGCGCTCTACGCCCTGTTTCCCACCTCGTTTTTTCTGTCCATTCCCTACACCGAGTCGCTGTATGTCACGCTCTCGATTCTGGTGTTCTTGGGCTTGCGCACTCGCTGGGGACCGGTGGCGGCGGTGCTCTCGGTGCTGACTCGCTCGACCGGTGTGGTGCATGGGCCGGTGCTGCTGCTCCAGGGGGGCGGTTCGCTCAGGCAGCGGCTGCTGCGGGGGGCGAGTGTGGGCGTGGGCCTGCTGGGGTTTGCGGCCTGGCTGGAGCTGAAGCTTGGCGAGCCACTGGCGTTTGTCAACGCACAGGACGCCTGGCGACAGCCGCTGCGCCCCGGCTCCGGGCTGCAACATTTGCTAGATGCCGTGCTATTGGGGCCGATCTGGCGGCTGGTCGGGCGGCTGGAGAACTGGTCGCTGGATTGGGTGAGTGTCAACTTGGCGGTGGCGCTGCTGGTGCTGCTGACCTTGCTGACCTGCTACCGGCGGCTGCCTCGGCCCCTGCGGCTGTATACGCTCCTGGCCCTGGGCTTGCCCTATTTCACCTTTGCCTCCAGTCGGGTAGAGATGATCTCCTTCAGCCGTTTTGTGTTGGCCGCCTATCCTTTGTTTTTGGTCTGGGGTCAGCTGCTGCACCAGCGTCCGGTCCTGTTGGCGGGAGTGGCGGCGCTTTGCTCAATCTTGTTGGCGCTGTCGAGTGCTCTGTTTGGCGGCGGCGCGTTTCTGGGCTAGCGAATTATCCTGGCAGCAGAGTGGTAGCCCTGAAGACAGGGAAACCTGTGGCAACCGATCCCCCATTGAGCGAGGCTAAGCGGGCATGAAGGAGGCTGTTGAATGGATTCAGGCGCTGCGACAAAACGTCGCCTCCGTGCTCAAGGGTAAGCCTGCGGTTATAGACTTGGTGCTGGCTGGCTTCCTGGCACGGGGACACCTGTTGTTAGAGGACGTGCCTGGGGTCGGCAAAACGTTGTTAGGACGGGCGCTGGCCGGGTCGATTGCCGGGCAGTTCAAGCGCATCCAGTTCACCCCAGATCTGCTGCCCTCTGACATTGTGGGGGTTTCAATCTACGAGGCGGCGGGCGGCGAGTTTCGCTTTGTGCCGGGGCCGGTGTTTGCCCAAGTGGTGCTGGCCGATGAGATCAACCGCGCCACGCCCCGTACCCAGGCGGCACTGCTGGAGGCGATGGGCGAAGGGCAGCTCAGCGTCGATGGCGTCACCCGCCCTCTGCCCCAGCCTTTTCTGGTGATCGCCACCCAGAACCCGGTGGAATACCAGGGCACCTACCCGCTGCCAGAAGCCCAGCTCGACCGCTTCGCCCTCTGTGTGCAGATGGGCTACCCCGACCGCAACAGCGAACTGACGATGATCTTTGAGCCACCGCAGGGCAACCCTTTGGCCGCGCTCAAGCCGGTGCTATATGCCGAGCAAGTACGCAGGCTGCAGGCTAAGGTGGCTGCGGTGCATCTAGAGCGCAGCCTTGCTGAGTATGTCTTGGACATCGTGGCCGCCACACGCAACCACAAGGCTCTGAAGCTGGGGGCCAGTCCACGCGGCACCCTGGCCCTGGTGCAGGTCGCCAAAGCCTGGGCCCTGGTGCACGGGCGAGACTACGTGGTGCCCGACGACCTCCGCAACCTGGTGGGGCCAGTGCTGGGACACCGGATCTTGCCGCAGTTGCCCATGTCTTTAAGCGATCCACGCCGCACTGAACTGCTCAACGGCATCCTGGCGAGCATTCAGGTGCCACCAACCAATTTGGGCAACACCAGCTATTCGACGCCGTTCTATCACCGTGGCTAGCCTGCGCCCCAGTCGTCGCGCTTGGACGACCCCGGTGGGCCGGGGGGTGCTGCTGCTGGGGCTGATGGCCTGTGCGCTGCTCGTGGCGAATACCAACGCCACGATGCTAGCGCTGCTGATCGCTGCCGCCTCGGTGTGGCTGACTGGTAGCTTGTTCGTGCGCAACCGACCGGCGTTACAGCATCTCAGCCGCAGCGCCGCTAGTTGGGTAATCGAGGGCGAGTCCTTAACCGTGGAGCTGGACCTGCGCCTGACGCGACCACTGGGCGGCGTATTGCTCGAAGAAGTCTTTCCCGGCGAGTGGGTGAATCTGCGCTGGCTCAAGGCGGGCAATCACCTGCTGCGCTATAGCCTGATCGCGCCGCGCCGAGGTCTCTATCAGCGCGAGAGCTTGCGCCTGCGCAGCCGGGATCTGCTGGGCCTGCGCGAGCAGCATCTGGATTGGCCGCTCAGCGTCCGCCTGCTGGTCTTGCCCCGCAGCGAGGCTCTGGAGCAGTGGTCGCTGCTGAACTGGCTGCGTCCGGGCTTCCAGTCGTCGCACAGCGATCCGGATCGCAGCGGTCAGGGCGAGGAGTTCTACCGGGTGCGCGAGTACCGGCCTGGCGACCCACTGCGCACGATCGACTGGAAAGCCACCGCTCGCGCCCGCACCCCGATTGTGCGCGAGTTCAGCCAGGCGCAGGAAGAGCGGGGCATCACGCTGCTATTGCATCTGGGCACCCAAGCGCTGTGCACGGGCAACGCGCGCCAAACCAACGTAGAAGCGGCGGTCCGGGCTGCGGCTAGTTTGGGGCGTCACTGTCTGGAGAACCAGCAGACAGTGCGCCTGGTCAGCCCCAGCAAGCTTCCAGACCGCGCTACCGGGCTACGCTGGCAGACGGACGCCTGGCAGGGGCCACTAGCCCTAGAGCCATTTCTGGCGCGCTTAGCGCTGCTGGAGCCGGGCTCCCAAATGGTGAGCTTGGATCAAGCGCCGCTGGAGCCTGACGATCCTGCCCTCGGCCAGCCCGTGATCTGGATCGACGCCGCGCCGAACCACCTTAGTCTGGAGATGTTGCTAGCGGCCTGGGGGCGGGGACAGTCACTGGCAGCGCTTTTGGTGGACTGGGCTAGCTTCCGCACCCTGGAGCGGACAGAGCGCGCACCCAGCCTGACCCTGCTCGGCCAGGAAGAGGCGGCGGGCGAACGGCGGTTCACGCAGGTGGTCCAAGAGTTGAGCGCTAGCTTGCCGGAGCTGTCGCAGGTCGTGGCCACTCAGTTGGTGCAGCAGGTGTCTTGTCAGGGGCATGCGCGGCTGAGTCTGTCCTCGGGGCAGAGCCCCTACCGCCTGAGCCGCAGCCTGCGTGACCGGGGGATACAGGCGGTAGTAGATGCCAAGGAAGTGCCGCCCGATTTTCCCACGCTGCGGCAGGTGGGACTGCCGCTGCTGGTGCTACGCCCCGGCCAGCCGCTGACGGAGTTACTGGGGCAGGCAGTGGGGCCAGCCTGGCACGGTCGCAGCGGAGGCCCGCGATGAGCGGGCAGGCAGGGCACTCGCCCGAGGTGCAGAACTTTCGCCGCGCGGTCCTGGCGCTGGGTACGCTCAGTGTTCTGTTTTTGCTGGGGAAGATCGCGGCGACCGACTGGACGAGGCTGGGACCACTGGCGATGGGCACGGGGTTTGTCAGCGTGGTCTGGCTGGTGTGGGTGAGTCGCTGGGGCTCTAGTGCTCGCTTACGCGCTTGGCAGGAGTTCTGTCAGCGCTGGCTGGATCGGTTCAACGGCCCCCAGCGCTGGGGCTATCGGCTGGGGCTGGTGCTCACGCTGGCGCTGCTGGGCAGCCTGTTGCAGATGTTGGGCAAGCTGTGGCTGCTCGGGTTGCTGCTCGGTCTGCCGCTGCTGCTGGGGCTGGATCAGGCGCGGCTAGCCAAGCCTCGGCACTACTGGCAGCATTTGATCTGGCCGACCCTGACCTTGCTGGTGGCGCTGGTGGTAGAGGGGGTATGGGGCTGGAGCTTTCTGATTTTGGGCGGGCTGGGTCTGGTGAGCGTGCTGGTGTTGGCCGAGCAGGCGCGGCAGGAGAGTGTGGGGCTGGCGCAGAGCGTGGGCCGGTTTGCGACGCGGCGCAGGCTGCTGCGGGCGGGGCTGATCAGTCTGGCGCTGTCGGGCTTGGGCTGGCAGGGGCTCAGCCCGCTCGCCCAGTTGGACCGGCCCTGGCAACCTGATCGCCCGCCCAACTCCGAGGCAGACCAGCAGCAGGAGCCGCCGACCGAGCCCAGCTCATCTGACGGCGAGTCCAGCTCATCTGACACCGAGCCCAGCTCGCAGCAGGCCGGGGGCACGACCTCGGCCGAGGCGGCGAGCGCTCCGCCTCAATCCGAGGACTCTGGCCCCGGCCAGGCCGAGACTGGGCCAGGGCCTGCTGACTCACCTGCCTCAGAGGCGGGGTCGCCGCCGTTTCCCTGGCTGTGGCTGTTGCTGGGGCTCTTGGTCGGCAGTCTGGCGGCGCTGTGGGTTTGGCGCAGACGCTCAGGGGCACGGGCAGGGGCGCAGCTTGCGCTGCTACCCACCGAGGGGCTGGATGCAGTGAGCACCCACTACTGGCAAGCCCGGTTGGGCGTCGAGGGGCCAGGCCTGCGCACTGACAGCAGCCGCTCCCCCGGTCAATTTCTGCGCGATGTTCAGCAGCAGCAGCCCGAGGCCGCGACCGATTGGCAAGGGCTGACTCAGCTCTATCTAGAGGCTCGCTTCAGTGGCCAGCCCCTGCGCCCGGAACAAGTTCAGCTGGCTCAGCGTTTGAGCCAGCGCCTGAGCCAATACCGCTCGGTCAACGCTGCAAAGGCTTAGGGGGGCTCGCAGCTGTTGCTAACTCTGCGGCTTTTCCCACAGCAGCTGGAGCAGTTTGGCGAGCTAATGCAGAGATCCTCCCTGAGCCTGCAGGACAATCCCCAGCCGGTGTAGAGATTCTGCGAAGACTCGTAAAGCTTTGGCGAGGACTTGTCAGGCTTCGGCGAGGGCTTGCAGGGCTTCAGCGAAAACTTGTAGAGCTTTGGCGAAGATTTGTAGGGCTCTCCGCTGAGCCTGAAAGCAGCAGGCGGGCGTCTGCGGTGAAACGATGGAGAGAGATGCCCTGTCCTCTGAAGCCTGGAAGTCTGCCCGATGACATCTGCGACCGAAGTTCAAGCTCTGTTTGACCGGATTGCCCCGGTCTATGACCAGCTCAACGGGCTGCTTAGCCTGGGCCAGCACCGCATCTGGAAGCAAATGGCGGTCAAATGGAGCGGCGTCAAGCCGGGAGATACCGCCCTGGATCTGTGCTGCGGCAGCGGCGACCTAGCGCAGATGCTGGCCCGCCGCGTGGGCAACGGCCAGGTTTACGGCATTGACTTCTCCTGCCAGTTGCTCAAGGTCGCCCGTGAGCGGCTGCACACCTCCCCCTTGCGCCAGCGCATCCACTGGCAACAAGGCGACGCCCTGGCCCTGACCTTCCCTGACGCCTTTTTTGATGCCGCCACCCTGGGCTATGGACTGCGCAATGTGGGCGATATCCCCCGCTGCCTGCAGGAGCTGGGCCGCGTCCTCAAGCCTCAAGCCTGCGCCGCCATCTTGGATCTACATCGTCCGCCCAGCGCGGCGGTGCGCGCCTTTCAACAGTGGTACCTCGAGACCGTCGTGGTCCCTGCTGCAGCGCGGCTAGGCTTTAGCCAGGAGTACGCTTACCTCGCCCCCAGCCTGGCGCAGTTCCCCACCGGGCCTGAGCAAGAAACACTGGCTCAGGCAGCCGGATTCGCTCAAGCAACCCACTATCCCCTGGCGGCAGGGATGATGGGCTGTCTGGTGCTGCGCCGCTAAGCGCAGGTCAACGCTTGGAGACAGCAGCCTGGGCCTGCACGTACCAGCGCCAGGGGATCTCCACACCCTGCGTCAGACCGATGCGCGTCGTCTGCACCACCGCCGGAGCCCCCCAGTCGGGAGCCCGGGCTTCCAGCCAGAGGCCAGCATCGGGGCTGAGCGGTGCGCCGCTCAGTTGCGTGTCCAGCGCCAGAACCTGACAGAGTTTGCCGGGACCTGCCGCCAGCCGAGCGGGCTGCCCAGGCAGCGCTAGCGCCCGCACCAACACAGCGCTGGGCACCTGATCTAAATCGGTGACCACGTTGAAGCAATGGTACAGACCGTAGATGCGGTAGACATAAGCAAAGCCAGCGGGGCCGAACATCACCGCATTGCGCGGCGTGCGGCGGCGGTAGGCGTGGCAGGCGGGGTCGCCGGGCGCGTAAGCCTCCGTCTCCACAATCAGCCCGCGCACCTGTCTGCCATCGGGCCAGCGGCGGACCAGCCAGCAGCCTAGCAGCGCGGGTGCGACCTCGGGCGACGGACGCGCCAGCCAGGCGGCCTCTATAATCTGGGCGGAAGCAATCATACAAACCCAGACCCCAAAACTGCGATGGACGCCAAGATCATTCTGCTGACGATGCTGATCCCCTTCGCGCTGAGCTGCCTGTTCTTCGGCACCCGCAACGGCTTTTACGATACCGAAAACTACCACGGCAACGGCTCTGCGCACTAGTGCAGTGGCTGCCCCCGCCAACCGACCCGCTGTGTCTCAGATAACAAACAGCCTTCCGACCGGTACAAGTCTTGCACTACTCTGAAAAACACAACCTCGCGTGATCGCGAACGGTCGGATGTCAGCCTAACCGTGTTGGAACTAGCGTGTTTGCCTCTGGGGGTGGGCCAGGTCGACCCAGGCGTCTGCCTCCAGCTCCGATTGGGGCCGCATCGGGTGCTTCTGGACTGCGGCCTGCAAGACCTGGGACTGCTCGAAGACATTGTGGTCGATCTGGCGTTGATCACACATGCTCATCCGGACCATGCACGGGGGGTGCTGGCCTTGCACCGCGCCCGGCCCAATCTGCCGATCTACGCCAGCGAAGTCACCACCCATCTGCTGCCCCTCAATTGGCCTGCCGAGCAGTCAGCAGGGCTGCTCGGATCAGACCTCTGCCGCGCCCTACCCTGGCAGACTCCGATCGAAGTGCGTCCGGGACTAACCGTCGCGCTGTTGCCTGCGGGGCATCTGCCGGGAGCCGCCTGTATTTTCCTCAGCTACGACGCCGGGCCGCAGACTTACTCTGTGCTGTACACTGGCGACTTTTTCTTGTCCAACACCCGTCTGGTCGAAGGGCTGCCGCTGGAGAGCCTACGCAACCTCTCGCCCAATGTCCTGATCTTGGAGGGCACGCACGGGACTGCCCGCCATCCCCACCGCCGCAACCAAGAAAATCAATTGGCCGAGCGCATCCACCGCGCTGTCACCGCCGGTCAGTCCGTCCTGCTGCCGCTGCCCACCTTGGGGCCAGGCCAGGAGGTGTTAATGCTCCTGCGCAGTCACCACTTCTTTACCGGGCGCGACCTAGAGATCTGGGTGGATGGCGAGATCGCCCGCGCCTGCGATGCCTATCTGGAGATCCTGCCCCACCTGCCGACCTCGGTGCAGAACTTTGCCCAACACCAGCCCCTGTTTTGGGATGAGCGAGTCAAACCCAAAGTGCGGCGGGTGGAGAGCCCCGTAGACCGCGCCCGGCTAGGCAGTTCCCCCTGCATCGTGCTTACCGACCTGCACACCGACTTGGCCGACTATCTACCGTTGGAGAGTACGCCTGAGCCACTAACCCAGCCCTGGTTGGTCTTGCTGCCCGACGGGCGCGGGATGGCCAACGGCAGCCCGCCCGTTACCGGTCTGCATAACCTGCCCACCGGTTGGGAAGCCTGGCTGCAGGCCGCCCGCTCCGATGAGACGCCGGAGGTTCCCGTGAGCGTGGAAACCTACCTACTGTCTGATCACTGTGACAGCGCCGGAACGACACAGCTGATCCACAACCTGCGCCCACAGCACCTAGTGTTTGTCCACGGCTCCCCCACTTATCTCAGCGATCTTGCCAACCTCGACGAACTGCGCAACCGCTACCAGCTACACACACCGACCGTTGGCCTGCTGGTCGAGCTGCCCATCGGCGAGACCTTCTATCCCGGCGTGCCCGGCAGCTCGGTGGAGCCCGAGGTGCGCTACGAAGGGGAAGTCACCGAGCTGGGCGAGCGTGTATCTCTAGATCTGCCGGACGAGATCGCTGCAGACCCCCGCTGGCGAACCTTCGCAGATACGGGGCTAATCGAAGCGCGCTGGCAGGGTGAAGAGCTGGTGCTGCGCGGCCTCAGTGCTCGCGAGCTGCTGAGCGTCACCGAGGCCAGCCCTACCGCTGCCAAGCCTGGACGTACCTGCGGCACCTGCCGCTTCTACCGGGGACAACGCTGCTGGAATCCTGAGTCGCCCCTATCGAGCTTCAAAGTCAGCCCAGACGGCTACTGCCTCGCCTACGAACCCCTCCACCCCGATGACAATACGCCTAGCGGCAGCGAATGAGAGCTGCGCGCCTCAGCTCAGCTATGGTTGGTTGAGCAAGAGCATCGTCGTGCTCGGGTTGACGTTGAAGCCGATGCGCTCATAGAACGCTTGTTGGTGGGTGGTCATTAGATAGACGCGCTCCGTGTAGGCCACATGGGGGTGAGCCAGCACCGTCTGCACCAGCTTTCGCCCTAGGCCTGAGCCCTGATAGTCTGGGTGGATCACCACATCCCAGATCGTGGCCCGATACACCCCGTCCGAGGTGGCACGGGCAAACCCGATCAGCTGTTCTTCATCCCAGGCGCTCACCACAGGCTTGCTGTGGGCAAGGGCAACGGCCAGGTCCTCCCGCTTGCGATCCTCAGCCCAGAAAGCTGCCAGCTGAAAGAGTGCCTGTAGCTGATCGAGCTCTAGACGCTCGGGATCCGTACAGAACTGGATGTGGCGATGGTCGATGCCGACGGCGGGCAAGGGCGCGAGCGTCTGGAGCTCAAGCTCAGGTGTTTGAGGACCGTGATTCATGTCCGCAAGCTGTAAAAGTTTGCCTTTATGAGGCTAACAAAAAATTCTGGGTACCCCTCTCGCTCTCGTCAGGACTCCACAACAGGCCGCTGCCAGGTTTGGGGGGTTAAGCCCAGTTGGGTGGAATGGGCCTGCCCTGACGCCTGCGACGGGGTGAGGGGCTAGAGCGAGGGCCAAAGCCTTTCTGCCCCGTGCGCTGCTCAAGCTGCAATTGGACCAGGTGCTGCAGATCTATGCGTCTGATCTCTGTGCCCTGGCTAAGTGGGTCGGGACGGTCAAAAAAGACCAGAGCATCGACGCCCTCCAGCGCCAGCAACTGAAACAGAATGGCGATCACCCCCAGCGGTTGGGCGCAGAGCTGGGCACTGTTCAAGCCCTGTGAGCTGATGGTGGCGGCTTGCAAGCTGGGGTAGGCGTAGACAACGGTTTTCTCTTGCTCCGGCTGATTACGGTTGCTCAGCGTAGTGACCAGCCAGTGTCCGTCCAGAGACTGCACCAGGAAATACTCCAAGTGTCCCAACCTCTGGGCCAGGGCTTTGAGCACCGGGGCCACCAGATCAGCTGCGCGGAGCGTCGTGCCGTCAGGCGGCGCATTGCGAATGAGGTCAGCGATTTGCTGGTCGAGGTCCATTGGCAAGCATCCAGACGTTCAAGCAATTGACAGAAGATGGCTCTGCGCCCGATCAGCGCAAGCGCGTGGTTAGCTGGGCTGCTGCGGAGGTCGGGGTTGAGGTGGTTGGGCCGATGGGGGACGACGCAGCGGCGGTTGCTGGCTGGACTGCGATTTGGGGCGCTCAACCTGGCGGGGGGCTCGCTGATCCAGCATTGCCTGCGGCGGTACGTTGCTACTGAGCGGCTGCCCCTCAAAAATCGAGCCGTAGGACTCTAGGAACTCACTCTGGGCGCTGAACTGGCGCTGGCTCTGCTGGATCTTGTTCACTGCCCAACGGGCCGTTTCTTTGACGCGGGGATCGGGGTCGCCCACCGCGTTGAGCAGCAATTGAGCGTTGCGGCTGCTGATTGCCTGGAGACGGGTGAGCTCACGCACGGCATTCTGCCGAACTTCTGGGTTTTCATCCTGCAAGGCTAGGGTCAGTGCTCGCGAGACCGAGACCAAGTTTTCGTAACCGATCTCTGAGAGCGCCGACAGAATCAGACTGCGCTGTTCGGGCACCGACTCGACCATCGCCTGCACCAGCGGGCGCACGGCGCGGGGATCTTTCAACTTCTTCAGCTCCCAGGCCGCCATCTTGCGCACCTGGTGGTCCCGGTCGCGCAGCATTTGCACCAGCTCCTGGAAATGGTCCAGCTTCTGAGCCTGCCCCGGCGTGCTGCCGCCGCTCATGAGCGGGTTGGATAGGGGGGCCGCTGCCCGTTGGGACGGGGCGTTGACCGGATTGCGGCGACGCAGCTTCTGGGTCAGCTCTGGATCTTGAGGGCGCTGGCTGACTAGGCGCAACTGTCGGCTCAGCCCCGCATAAGCCAAGCCGCCCAGTGCAAGCAACAGCAGAATAGCAAAGGCCGTCCATCCGTGGTTTGC
The DNA here is from genome assembly GCA_031399305.1 of Leptolyngbya sp. SOY_34_metabat_272. Classification (GTDB taxonomy): domain Bacteria; phylum Cyanobacteriota; class Cyanobacteriia; order FACHB-261; family FACHB-261; genus FACHB-261. Next base: position 8,146 of record JANNOU010000008.1, on the reverse strand, counting down.
CAGCACCGAAGCGGATTGGGCGGTGGGAATCGAGTCTGAACTGAACGTTTGGGTTTGACGAGCCGGTGTACTGGCCTGAGCTAGGGTCGAAGGGTAGGCGCTGCTCACGTGAGCGTGCCCTGGAAACAACGGGGCGGGCTGAAACTGGGCCGGAGGGCCCGCGTCGCTGACGATAGGCATAGCGCTCGAGGGGAGCAGGGCAAGCAGTCACGAGGAAGAGTTTCCCTCGGGCTCAGTCTAGTAGATGAGCAGCCTTCCCTGCCACGGCTTGCCATTGTTCCGGTCCGAGGGTTAGGCTTCGCCCAGTTCACTTGAGGCCCGCCGCCAGTACTGAATGAACGCTCCACACTCAGCGCTGAGCATCGCGGTCGCCAAATCATCGCCGTATCCAGCTGCGCTGCCCTTGGAGGAGAAATACAGCACTGCCCAGCGTCCCCGCTCCTGACGAGCGAGATACTGTCCAGCTGGGTCTGCGAAGTCGTAGCCGTAGTCAGCCGGATTGATTGAGAACATAGAAGCAGGGGCGCATACTCACTTTGAGGTTACCCGTAACCCTCCGCGCGCTCGTACAGCGCCTCCGGCGAAGCCTCACCAGATCAACTGCCGTAGTCTAGCCTAGACTTTAAAGTGAGGATACTCAAGACCTAGCCTGTTTCTGAAGCTCTTGGCCCTAAATCGCAGGTTGTTTTTAGACTCAGCACATCTACCAGAGAGAGTGGGCTGATGGTTGAATCTCAATCGGCTACGGCGTTAGCTCCCTGGCGTCCGGCCCTAGCCCGGGCTCTGCATCGCAACCGCAGCTTAGTCTACGCCCGCTATCTTCAGTTAGCGACGGTGCGTCCCGATGGCCGACCGGCAAACCGAACTGTGGTCTTCCGTGGCTTTCTCAAGGACGCTGACTGTCTGCAGATGGTCACCGATGCCCGCAGCAATAAGGTGGCGCAAGTTGCCGCGCAACCCTGGGCCGAGGCCTGCTGGTATTTTCCCAACAGCCGCGAGCAGTTTCGTCTGAACGGTCACCTGTCGTGTATCGGCGCTGAGGCGGCAGAGGCCGATCTTCGCCTGAGGCGACAAGCCTGGCAGGCTTTGTCTGCGACTGCGCGCACCCAGTTTACCTGGCCCACACCCGCCCAGCCCCGGCAGTCTGAGCGGGCTTTCCCCGACACTCCTCCCGATGCAGCAGAGCCGTTGACAGAGTTTTGCCTCTTGCTGTTAGAGCCAGTGAGCGTCGATCACCTGGAGCTACGCGGCGAGCCCCAAAATCGCACCTGCTACCAGCTGTCGGGGCTTGAGTCATGGTCAATCCAAATCCTCAATCCCTGAGTGCGCTGCGGGCATGAGACCGCCGGCAACGGAGAGGGAGGGATTCGAACCCTCGTTGAAGTTACCCCCAAACAGCATTTCCAGTGCTGCGCCTTCAACCACTCGGCCACCTCTCCACTTTAGGGCTGCCACCTCAACCTTGCCGCTCGACCGGCTCGACCAGGCTGCCCACCACGCCCAAGAATCTAAGGACTCTTGAGACGCATTCGCTCATTATACATATCAGGTTGAGGCTACTTGTGTCTCGGCTCAACCCCGTTGGCTGAGGCAACAACGTCAACGACTTCTCCGGGCTTGCCTAGCCGTTGGGCGGGCCGATCGTTCACGCTGGCCAGGACGCCTGCCCCATTACCTGCTCGAATCACGATCTTCTCTTGGGCAGACCAGTTTTTTACCTCGCCTGCGCTCACTAGCCCCTGAAATTGCGTCTTGCCATCCGCAATTACGCGCAGCCAGGACTGGCCCTCTGCACGCACGGTAAGCTTGACCGCTGAGCGGCTCAGGCTGGCCGGCGTCTGACCAGGGAACGGCTGGACCGGCGCTAGACGTACTGGGCTAGCGGATGCTGAGGCGGCTAATCGCTGAATCCCTGGATCGGGGCTAATGCTGTGATTGGCCGGTCGGGACCAGAACGCAGATTGAGACAGCGTCGGCCAACTCAGGTAGGTGAGCACGCTCAAACCACCAAGTCCCAAGAACACATAGAGAACCGACGGGTTGAGCTGCAGTGGCTGTGGCAGCCTAGGAAGTCTGGGAGGAAGGCTGGTGAGCTGAGCCTGACCTGGCCCGACCGCCCCAGCGACGGGGGCGGTCGGAAAACTAGAGGCCAGCTTGGATCCGTCCAGGCAAACGGCATCGGCGAAACGACGGATAAACCCCTGCACATAAACTGACTCGGGTAGGAGATCCAGCCGGCCCGCTTCGATCGATCTAAGGTGGCGAGGATTAATCAGGGTCTTGCCCGCGATCTCCTCAACCGAAAGCCCCTTATGTTCTCTGTGTTGCCTCAGGACCTCTCCCAACTTGCTCAGAGCATCTGCCTGCTCTCGCTGTAAGGATACACCTGTTGGAAACTCACTGGGAGGGGCTTGCGTAGAGTCAGCCATCGCTACATCCTCACACTCAGATCAGCACTAATACTTGCACCCTACAGGGAGGATACCAGACTTTAAAGCTGAGGACACCTCCGTTCCTAAAAGTCTTACAGAAAACTTGACAACTCAGCAACTTTGACGAGCTGCGGATAACCTCCTAAGTGCCTCGCCGCTGAAATTCACTGGAATCCAACCCTCTCAAGGCGGCTTGGGCTAGGGCGCAGCTTGAGTGTCTAGTTCCTTCAACAGTCTGGGTCTCAATTCTAACGTTGGGTAGAGGAAATCTATTCAAAGTAATCTATCGAGTGGCGGATGGCTGTATGCGAAGAACGAGAGACTCTGTATGAGAGTCCTAGCGAACAACAAGGTGATTTATGAATTACATCCACTCCTCACGAGTTTCTGTTGCCGCTGCTGCCGTGACCCATCTGGTGCTGAGATCCAAAAGATTGTTGCGTAGCGTTGCGGCGTTTCTGAGTGTCGCGGCTCTGGTTTTAACCAGTAGCCTCCCGGTTGCGGCGTCTCCCAACCTGGCAGCTTTCGGATTTGGGCAGGATAAATCCAGCACGAGTGCATCTTCGCAACCGGTCAAGAAATTCGGTGGAAGCCCGCAGACGCAGAATCAAAAGGAGCTTAATGAAGAGCTGCGAACCACGGCCCCAGGCGGTCAGTACAGCGGCCTTGAAACTGTTAACGAGCAAACCGGAAACAACACGGTTCAGGTGCAAGGCGACGCTGATATTGTCAAGGAGATTAAGTCTAAAGTAAAGAACGATTTGGTGGTTAAAGCGGCTAGCGGCCAGGTCATTCTGGCTGGCTCTGTCAAGAATCAAGAGGAAGGTCGCAGTATTGTCGACGCGGTCAAGAAGATCCCCGGCGTTCGGCAAATCACGTTCGAATTTGGTCTCACCGATCGACCCAACGATTATTCGCCTGAGAACGGTTACTAAGCCCCCCTCCAATCTGGATTGATTCGGTTGGCTCAGATACCAGTGGCTGTCAGGCTCCTTCTGGAGCTTGACAGCTGTAATGTATCGTCGATCTCATCGTTGGTGCTGTATTGGTGCTGCTCTGTGATCCCTCGAGCGAGGACTCAGGGTTTAAGATGCAAGAAGTCCCTCTTGATCTACCCCATGCTGGTCCCAACGCCACAGACCTTGAATGAAGCTGCGATCCTTAAAGTTCTCCGGCCTGTGCAGGATCCAGAACTGCGCAAAAGCCTGGTGGAGCTAAATATGATCCGCAATGTGGCGATCCAGGACGGAGCGGTGAGCTTCACCCTAGTGCTTACAACACCTGCCTGCCCGCTGCGTGAATTCATTGTCGATGAGTGCAAAGCGGCGATCCGGCAGCTACCTGGGGTGGGTCATATCCAGATCGAGGTCACTGCCGAAACGCCGCAACAGAAAGCCTTGCCTGACCGCTTGGGTATCGAAGGCGTGAAGAATATTTTGGCTGTTTCCAGCGGCAAGGGGGGCGTGGGCAAGAGCACGGTGGCGGTGAACATCGCTGTAGCACTGGCGCAGGCGGGGGCGGCAGTCGGCCTGATCGACGCCGATATTTATGGTCCGAATGTCCCCACCATGTTGGGTCTGGGCCGCAACGCTCTGCAGGTAAGCAAGGGACCAGACGGCCAGGATATTGTAGAGCCCGCCTTCAACCACGGCGTCAAAGTAGTGTCGATGGCCTTTTTGATCGATCCGGACCAGCCGGTGATTTGGCGCGGCCCGATGCTCAACGGCGTGATCCGCCAGTTTCTCTATCAGGTGAATTGGGGCGAACTGGACTACCTAGTCGTGGATATGCCACCGGGCACTGGCGACGTACAGCTCACCCTGGCCCAAGCTGTGCCGATGGCCGGGGCTGTGATCGTGACCACGCCGCAGACCGTGGCGCTGCTCGATGCCCGCAAGGGCCTGCGCATGTTCCAACAGCTCAATGTGCCGATCCTGGGCATTGTGGAGAACATGAGTTATTTCATCCCGCCGGATCAACCGCACAAGTCCTACGATATCTTCGGCTCGGGCGGAGGCGAGCGCACGGCACGGGAGTTGGGTGTACCCTTACTAGGCTGTATCCCGCTGGAGATCAACCTGCGAGAAGGCGGAGATTCTGGGCTACCCATTGTTCTCTCCCAACCGGATTCCGCCTCGGCGCGGGCATTAAAGAAGGTAGCCGAAGCAGTGGCAGGCAAGGTCTCGGTGGCAGCTCTAGCTGGGCTCTAACCAGAAGGAATTCCAGTCTGTTTCGGGCTAGAAGGGATGCTGGGTTTAGGCATATGCCAATCGCAACAGACTCACTTACAAGAATTAAAACGACTAGCACGATTCAGCTTGCCAGAGAAGCACTGCTTTAACGCAGCCAGTGCTTCTCTGGCTCAGTTTTATGGATCATTGACAATGCCTCAGCCTGCCGCTGCTGAAGCTCGTGATCGCAAGACCTAGGCGCACAAATCGTAATCTTTCCTGACTGCTTTTAGGCGCTTTTAGACCCAGATGAGGCCGTAAATTCTAGATAGCTGGAATAGAGCGCTCAAACGCTCTCGCAGCTAATCAATTGACCGATGGGGGAAATGCTGTGTACACCTTAATTCGGACCTCGGATCATGGGCCTTATCTGTGCGAACGGGGCGAGGATGGTTCATTAAGTATTTGGAATGCGGCAGGAGAAAACCTAGCTCGTTGTTGCAGCGAGCAGCAATATTACAAAACGATCCAGGTCGTCGCCCAGGAGTTTCGACGGCTGGAGAGCCAACGGCGACGACGGCGACGGTTAGCCCTGTTGTGTCTGGCTGCCCTAGCTCTGGGGACAGCGGGAATTGCCGGAGCCCTGCCGAGGACGCCTGCGCCGGTTTCCAACGCCTATCCCGATTACATTGAACTCTACGATTGGCTTGAACCCCTACGTTAGTTAGCGGCTGCGTCGCTTAGCGATCCCCCTGGTTCAACCGGCGCAGCCACTCTTCGTCAAGCTTGCGAGTGTTTGCTGCTTCCTGGTCGAGCAGATCCTGCTCAGTGGTGTACGCCAGATCTTGCTCGCTGACCACTTCTTCTGCCGCAAATTGCTGAGCGTAAGCGAGTTTACGTGCCAAGTCTGGGCCGCCCTGCTTGAGCTTGAGCGACTGCTGCTGTCGCAAGGCGTTGCGGGCTTCGACTTTGGCATTGCGCCCCTTGAGCCAGAGGTAGCGCACCAGCGGAATAACCAAGAAGCCGATGCCGTAGGCCAGCAACACCGGATAGAGAAAGCTAACCAAGCCCACCACACCGCCCAATGCCGAAGCCCCGCCGCGCAGCAGCCCGCCCAAGATTGCGATCGCTACCAGATTCACCGCCCCCAGCCCTATGGCAGCGGTCAACTGACCGGAGGTGGCGTTGCTGAACGGCCAGCGGAATTCGCGCAGGTAGTCGGATAGCTGGTTCTCGCGGCGGCTGCGAAACGCTGTCGCTTGCAGCTCAGGGAAGCGGTAGACCAAGTCGCCTTCGGGGCTGACCTCGGGCTGGCCATTGAAGCGAGTGAGTACGGGCAGCATGTAATCTTCGTACTCGTTGCGGTAGCCCTTGCCTAGATCGTCCAGGTAAGGGGTGACCTGCTCGGCAACGGCCACGCCCTGGTTTTGGCGGATCAGGCTGCCAATCGTCTGCCAGCGGCGCTCTTCGAGACGGGCGTTGGGATTGCCATCGCCGAACAGGAAGGAAAACACCGCCTCCAGAAAATTCATTGACGGCTGCTCAGCCGAGCCCTGGCGCTGCTCATAGCGACGCTCATCGTAATAGTTGGGGCTGAAGAACCAGAACAGGTCTGGGAAGTAAAAGAAATGCGGCATGAACACCATGCCACCGCCACCGCGGTCATCGTTGTTGTTATCGTCACTGCTGCGTGTGGACATCAGGATGAGCGTGATCGCCAGAACTACCAACACAATCGAGGCGATCAGCACAACGCCAAACGAGACGCGGATCAGATAAAACAAGATCTTCCAAATGCGCTGCCACTGCTCCTGCAAGCGCAGCCGAAACGACTTATTGCGCAGCACCTCGCGGAAGTTGCGCGGATAAACGTAAGCGATCTCGCCCGACTCGGCGACCTGGAGATGACCACCCGCGCTCTGGGCCAGGTTCAGCAGCTCGCGCTGGGCCAGCTTCACATCCAGACCGGCGCGCGTGGCGACGTCGCCGATGGTGACGCGGTAGTCTAGCTTCTCGACCGCCTGCATCACTGCGGGGTTGGGAACAGCCTGAGGGAGAGCCATAAACGGGGCGTATCCTTTGCTGAGTGTCTGGATCCTGTTTCAATTCTAAGGCCGAGGTCTGGAAGCCTGCGGGACGGGATGCAGTACGATGACAGCAGTCAAACGCGTTCGCAGCCAGACCATGCCCAGATCTCAGCGCAACGATAACTTCATCGATAAGTCGTTCACGGTCATGGCAGACCTGATCCTCAAGCTGATGCCGGGCAGCAAACGAGAGAAGGAAGCGTTCGCCTACTACCGAGATGGCATGTCAGCCCAGTCGGATGGCGAGTACGCCGAGGCGCTGGAGAACTACGCCGAGGCGCTCACGCTAGAAGACGATCCCTACGACCGCAGCTACATCCTCTACAATGTCGGCCTGATCCACGCTAGCAATGGTGAGCACGAGCGGGCGCTGGAGCAGTATCACCAAGCGCTGGAGCACAATCCCCGTCTGCCCCAGGCTCTGAACAATATTGCCGTGATCTACCACTATCAGGGGGAGCGCCTGAAGGAAGCAGGCCAGGCCGAGGAAGCTGAGGTGCTGTTTGCTCAGGCGGCGGAGCACTGGAAGCGCGCCATCCGCATCGCTCCCAACAATTACATTGAGGCCCAGAACTGGCTGAAGACCACAGGGCGCTCGACTGCCGATGTTTTCTTTTAAGGGTTAACCCTCAGGAGCTTTGATGCTGGATCGCGAGCAGGTTCGCCATGTCGCCCGCCTGGCCCGGCTGGAGTTGACGCCCGAGGAAGAGGAGCGCTTCACCAGCCAGCTCGGCGGCATTCTGGACTACATCGAACAGTTGAGCGAACTCGACACCACGGGCGTGCCACCTACCACGCGCGCCATCGACGCCAACAACATCACCCGCCCCGACACGCTTCAGCCCTGGCCTGACCGCGAGGCCCTGCTCAGCTGCGCGCCGGAGCGTGAGGAAGACTTCTACAAGGTGCCGAAGATTCTGGCGGAGTAGAGAGCCCAGTCTCTGGGGGGCCAGTCCGTAAATACCATTCACCTGATTCCTGCAACCCCTGTGGGGACACATGGCGTCATGGGTGTCAACCTAGGCTCCTTAGCAACGGATGTGGGAGCAGACGTAACGGATAGGAAACGGGGCAGTCCCCATCCGTTACATCCGCTCCCACATCCGTTGCCAAATCTCCTCAACCCTTCCCCGACAAACCCCCAACCCTTCCCCGCCAACCCCCAAGTGAATGCCGACAAGGGTCAAGGTAGACTCTGACAAGCATCAGGTGAATGCCGACAACCCCCCAACCCTTCCCCGACAACTCCCAACCATTCCCCGACAACCCCCTAACCATTCCCCGACAACCCCCCAACCATTCGCCGACAACCCCCTAACCATTCCCCGACAACTCCCAACCCTTTGCCGACAACCCCCTAACCACTCCCCGACAGCCCCCAACCTTTTGCCGACAACCCCTCAACTACTTCCCGACAACTTGCACGGAAGCCTTGGGGGTCTGGCGGCATCTACCT
>JANNOU010000209.1:0-1897 GCA_031399305.1 Leptolyngbya sp. SOY_34_metabat_272 | reverse complement strand
CCCAAGCGACTAACCCCCAGACTGACTAGCCCAGCCGGGAGGCTAAACGGCAGTTTAACACCGCCTAAGCCACCCCATCCTTCTTGGCGCAGTACCGGGTGGCTTGGCGGCTTTGGGTCGGGGACAAAGTCACAACTTTGTCCCCTCATTTCCCATCCCTAAACTTTGGAGACTGTGCAGACTATGCGCCAACTTTGTGTTGCTGACGTTCAGGAGGGTTGTTGCTGATGACTCCCTCCCCCGGCAGCTTTGATGACAGCGACTTCAGCATCTTGAAGGTGCTGATTGAACGCTATGGCCTTTCCCGCTTGGTTGCAGCGCTCAGCCGCATCTGCTTGTGGCAAGCCGAGCGCGCCGATGTCATGCAGCGAGGTCGAGAAGCAGTGAACGAATGGCGCAAAGACGCCAGCCTGCTGACCCGCGTCCTGATCCAGCTCAACCACTAAAGGCCTCCTTCCCTCGAACTCGGGGGAAGGGGAGGCAAGCTCTCAAACCCCCAAACCTGCCTACCCTCTCCCGAACTCGGGAGAGGGGGTGAGGGCCTCGGCGGAAATGCCCCCTTCTACACCGCCAGCACCTTCCCCCGCAGCCCAGACGGCGCAGCCACCCCATAGCGAGCCAACAGCGTCGGCAGCACATCATAGAGCTGAGCCCCTTCCAGACGCTGTCCTCCCTTCGGTTGCTGAGGATCATAAAAAATCATCAGGCCATTCTGAGCGTGGTTGGCGTCATCGGGACCCGTGTCATTCTCAGTGGTATAGAGCGAAGCCCCGCCCACCGTACCCACCGCGCGCCAAGACAGATTGCCAAAATAGACCAGCAGGTCAGGAGCCACGCCGCGCACACTGCGGTAGATCTGCTGCGGCGTGAAGACCTTGCTGTCCAACGGTTGACCCTCAGGGCCAGGCAGTGCCCGCAGCTTCTCAGCCAGTAGCGACCGTTCGCGCTCGTAATCCGCAGGCGAGATCACACCCTGCGGCTCACGACCCTTGACATTGAGAAACACACGCCCGTAATAACCGCCAGCGCTCCAAGCTTTGGTTTGCGCCCAATCGACCTCCGCCTGATCCAGAGAAACTGGAGCGGTGGGGGCTTGCTTCAGCGTCAAATAGCCCTCACGCCGCAGCCATTCATTCAGGCAAATCCCGCCCATCAACGCACAGGCCCCATGATCTGAAACCACCAGCACCGCCGTCTTCTGGTCATCACACTGAGCCAGCAATTCACCAATGCGACGGTCCACATGACAGTAGTAATCATGGATCGCATTCGCCAGAGGGGCACCAGGCACATACTGCGGATGCTGCGGGTCCATCTGCTTCCAGAGCGCATGCTGAATGCGGTCCACACCCATCTCCACCATCATCAGTAGGTCCGGTTGGTACTGCGCCAATAAATCGCCCGCCAGCGTAAAGCGCTGGTTGCACATCGTGTAAATGTCGCGCAGGATCCGCTCCTTGTCTTCAGAGCGGAAATTTGGCACATCCAGCAGGTAATCGCCCACCCGGTCTGCGATGCGCACCGAGAGATCGGCAGGGTAAGTGTAGGTCGTGCGCGTGTCGGGAGCCATGAAGCAGGACACCATCGCGCCCTTCACCGGCTGGGGTGGAAACGTCCCCGGCACCCCCAACAACACCACCTGCCAACCTGCCTCGCCTAAGAAGTCCCACAACCGGGGAGCGCGCACCGCCCGGCCATCGGCGATCGTCATCTTCTGATAGCTGCGGTCGGCGCGGTTGCGGAAGCCATAGATCCCCAGCTCACCCGGATCGCGCCCGCTCATCATGCAGCTCCAAGCAGGCACAGTGATCGCCGGGATACAGCTCTCCAGAGGGCCATAGCTACCCTGTTGCATCAGCCGCGCCAAGTTCGGCAGGTCCTCACGCCAGCGCTCGAA
>JANNOU010000200.1:0-24545 GCA_031399305.1 Leptolyngbya sp. SOY_34_metabat_272 | reverse complement strand
CGGTTCTGAACGACTTTCACGATTGGAGGTTGTGCATTAGTGGCCATGGCAGTGGCGGTCTGGGCTTGCCAAGCCAATAGGGCCGGATAGGCTTGAGTTAGCACTGATACACTGGCTCCCAAGCTCATCAGAAAAATACTGTTACTTTTATTCGGCCTCGCCATGGTGCCATCCTCGAGCGCTGTATCGTTTGAAGTGAACCCATCCTGGCTTTTAGCTTCAGCTTAATGCTCAGTGTTTCGCTGGATCTTTCGAGACATCAATCCCAAACTTGCTGAGTAGACTACGGAGACTACTTCTCAGCCAATGGTTCAACGTTATGCCAGTCAGTCCCCACTATCAGCCGTAGCCTAATTCCTTGACTTGAGTAGCAAAATTACTGAGCGAGAAGCCAAGTTTGCTTCGGCGCAAAGCAAACTTGCTGCGTGGGCTAGCAAAATTGCTGAGTTCAACTCCAAACTTCCTTTGGCCGGCAGCAAAATTACTGAACACCGAAGGAAAATCCCTTCCCCCGACTAGCAAAATTGCTGAGTTGAGTATCCGATTTTCCTTCCCGGAGGAGCAACGTTGCTCAGCGGGAATGCCAAGTTCCATCGCACCAAAGCAAGTTTCCTTTCCCGAGGAGCAGAGGCTTTGTTCCCACTAAGAAGACCAGTGGGAACACTGGTGTGATCACTCTAGGGCTAGGGCAAGACGGCCATCACCGATAGCCCCGAGTCAACGCTCAGGCCCTCTCACCTCAGGAAAATGCTTCAGTGTCTCAACCCTGGTTTCTCTCACGCGGCCTGGCCAGTGTGGCCAGTGCTATCAACCCTTGGCGGAGTCTTAAGGCCCGATTGGGACTAGCCATCGGCGGGAGTACTTTTGCGCTCTCGCTCTTGGCCGGTCTAGCCATTGGTCACACCGTGAAGATTCGCGAGGAAGCCAGCATCGGACACTCCCTCGCCAAGTTGGCCTATCAGATGGCTGACAAGCTCGACCGAGGCATGTTTGAGCGCTATCGCGATATCCAGATTCTCTCGAGCCTGGATCCGGTTCGGACTGCCGGTGATCCTTCAGGAACCAGAAGAGCCCTGCTGGAGAAGCTGCAGGCCACCTACCCAGACTATGCCTGGATCGGGCTAACCAACGCACAAGGAAGGGTCTTGGCCAGCACTGGCGCGCTGCTCGAAGGCCAGAACGTCTCGAAACGCCCCTGGTTCTCAGGGGCACAGGTGGGTCCTTACGTGGGCGACGTCCATGAGGCCAAGCTGCTCGCGAAGCTCCTGCCCAATCCCAGCCAAGAGCCTCTGCGCTTTGTCGATGTGGCTGTCCCCGTGACCAACGCCCAGGGCAGGTTTGCAGGGGTGCTGGGCGCGCATCTCAGCTGGACCTGGGCGCGAGAGATTCAGCGTTCTCTACTCGGACCGTCGGAGCAACAAAGCCAGGTGGAGGTGTTGGTGCTCAACCAAGCGGGCCAGGTTCTGCTGGGAGCCCCAGAGCTTCAGCCCGGCAAGCTGACCAGCTTCCAGGCCGCTCTGGCGAGTCAGAACAGTTACCGGGTTGAGGTCTGGCCCGACGGCCAGGCGTACCTGACCGGCTTTGCCCGCAGTCGCGGCTACCGCAACTATCCGGGGCTGGGCTGGACGGTTCTAGTGCGTCAGCCGACCCAAATCGCTTTTGCGCCGGTGCGGGCACTTCAACTCCAGATCTTCACGGGTACGGTGGGGCTAGGGATCTTATTCGCGGGTTTGGGCTGGCTTTTGGCTGGCCGTCTGGCTGACCCGATGCTGGTGATTGCCGCCGCCGCCGACCGCATCCGTCAGGGCCAGACCGAGGTCAAGATTCCCCGGCTGCAAGGGACCGACGAACTAGCCAGGCTCTCTGCGTCTTTAAGCAGGCTGGTCGAAACGCTGACTAGGCAGGAGGCGGAGCTGCGGCTTGAACTGGAGGAGCGCCAGCGGGCCGAGGCAGCCCTGCGCAACTCAATGGAGGAGGTGGCCGAACTCCAGCGACTCGGCCAGATCAAAGATGATTTTGTCAGCACGGTATCTCATGAGCTGCGCTCGCCCATGGCCAGCGTGAAGATGGCGATTAGCATGCTGGCCACTGCGCTCGCGAAAACAGGGGTCGCGGTTTCTCAAACCGCAAATCCTGACTCGGCTCCCTGCAAAACGGCTCGCTATCTGCAAATCTTGCAAGACGAATGCGAGCGAGAAATCAATCTGCTCAATGACCTTCTAGACCTGCAACGGCTAGATTCAGGCATTCAGCCCCTAAGCCTGGATACCATCCTGACCTCGGACTGGCTAGTCTGGATCGCGGAACCTTTCCAGGCGCGAACCAACAACCGCCAGCAACGGTTGCACGTGTCTCTTGCGCCTGAGCTGCCTACGATGACTTCTGACTCGGCGTATTTGGGTCGCATCCTGACCGAGCTGCTGAACAATGCCTGCAAGTACACACCGCCGGGAGGGCAGATTACCTTGAGCGCCCGAGCCCAAGGTAGCAGGATGCAAATCCGGGTAAGCAATACTGGCATTGAGATTCCGCCAGAGGAGCTACCCCGCATTTTTGACAAGTTCTACCGGGTGAGCGGCGGCGATCCCTGGCACCAGGGTGGCACTGGTCTGGGGTTATCGCTCGTGCAGAAGCTCGCTCGCCATTTGCAAGGATCGATTGAGGTCGAGAGCAGCTTTGGGCAAACCAACTTCACCGTCGAATTGCCCCTGACGATTGAAGGTGCTGCACCCAGTTCATAGTGCACTCCAGTCGATGTATGGGCAGCCCGTCTCTAGCCCAAAATCTGTCCCTTTTCTACCTGCAGGATCTGGGCGCTTTTAAGCCATTGAGCTGCGAATGAACCCAGATGGGTGGTGGTAATGATCGTCTGGACCCGGTCTTGAATCGCATCCAGCAGCTGATTTTGGCGATTGAGATCCAATTCTGCCAGCACATCGTCCAGCAACAATAGTGGCGGCTCCCCGACCACGGATTCGATTAACTCTAGTTCCGCCAGCTTGAGGGCCAGAACCAGAGTCCGCTGCTGACCTTGGGAGCCGTAAGCGCGGGCAGGGGTTTCATCGATAGTCAAGGTCACCTCATCGCGGTGCGGGCCGACCAGACTGGTGCCTCGGGCCTGCTCCGCTGCCGCCTTGGTCTGGATCTCGTCGAGCAGTGCCTGCTGCACCGCTGCCGGGTCGTCCAAATCTAGATCGGGCTGCTCAAACAGGATGCGGGGCGCATACTGCACCGTCAGCGCCTCACTCTGGCCGCTGATCGATGCGTGCCAGTGACGAGCAATCGGACCCAGACGCGCCAGCAGCCGTGCCCGACGGCGAGTCACCCGCGCCCCGGTCGCCGCCAACTGCGCGTCCCACACGGCCAACTGGGCTAGGTCAGGAGCGGCCTCAGGCTGCCGCAGCAGGGCATTGCGCTGGCGCAGCGCCTGCGCATACTGCCGCAAGATGTGGGCATAGACCGGCTCCAACTGCACCAGCACCGTGTCCAGCCACAGCCGCCGTCCCTCGGGTCCGCCCCGCACCAGATCCAGATCCAGGCTGGAGAACAGCACCGCATTCAAGTTTCCCAGCAAATCGAGCTGACGGCGTAAGGTCTCACCGTTGAGCCGGGCGGTCCGCCGCCCACTGCCTCGCAATACCAGGCCCAGCTCTACCGCGCTGCCCAGGCGTTCTAGCTCCGCTTGCACTTGAGCGACCTCCGCGCCCTGCCGGACCAGATCCCGGTCGCGGGCCGAGCGGTGAGAACTCAACGTCGCTAGCAACTCGACCGCCTCCAGCAGGTTGGATTTGCCCTGAGCGTTGTCGCCCACCAGCACCGTCTTGGGCGCGGCGAAGTGCACCGCCTGCTCCTGGTAGTTGCGAAACTGCCTCAGATGTAGGGATTTAAGGTACACCCAGCTACCCGACCCGCCCTGGAAGGTTTGTCAGCGGTCCTGGCCTCCACCTTCATCGCAAGTCAACAAACACTCGTCATCTTACCGTTGGTGGCCAGCCCCGTCAGTCCGAGCAGCCAAACACGCTCTCTGCGGTCTTGCCGGGCTTTCCAGCCACTCAATGTCCAGCAGCACCGTAATAATACGGATTATCAAGACACCGTGAACTCAGCAAATATACGCAAAGCAGAGCCTGCTTGGACGTTAGTTTGGTGACGAAGAAGCTGGAAGACAGCCGAGTTGACCGCATGACTACCAACCCTATGAGTACCCGAGCATCTGGTTCTGCTGGCTTTACGTTGATAGAGCTTCTCGTGGTCATTGTAATCACCGGGATCTTGAGTGTCCTTGTGCTGCCCAGCCTGTTCGCTTGGACCACCCGAGCCCAAACTGCCGAAGCGCTGACCGTGATGGGAGCGGTGCGCAAGAGCCAGGCCATTCTCTGGACAGAGAGTGCAACCTATGTCTCGGCCGGAGCGGTGGCAGAGGGCAGCCAACCTCAAGTCGAGAGCGGCAACTCCCAAGGCATTGTGCAAGAGGACGCCTGCAGCGGCGCTGGGCTAGACGGATTGGCCAAGCTGGAGACGACCTCAGTTCAGATGTGTCGGCGTTGGAAGATTGCCACTCGCCCCACCGCAGATTCCAGTCAAATTCGAGCGGCAGTTGAAGGCCGAGAGGACACACCAGCTAAGCGGCTGGGCGTCTACTTCGACGGCACGCTGACTAGCAAGACCCTCACTGCGGACCTTGATACGAGCCGCTAAAGCTGGGTTCGCAAACCTGGCAAGACCGTGGAAGGGAAGGCAAGACCTTCATAAACCCAAGTTTCAAGACCTCGTGAAGTCAACGGTTGTGCGCAAAGCCCGCTGGTAAGAGTCAGGGACCTAGCTCCAGAGCGCGGGAGGACATCCTGAACATGACACAGTTCAAACCCAATCCAGAGACTCGTCTATCGAGTGGCGCAACTGGCGCAGAGTTGACGGTGATCGAACTGCTGTTGATTGTGATCATCGCTGGGCTGCTGGGACTCATGATCCTACCCAACTGGCTGGGACGCGCGAGCCGCGCTCAAACTGCCGAAGCGCTGACGGTTCTGGACCGCCTGCGCCAGGGGCAGGATCTGCACTGGGCCGATCACCAGACCTACCTCGCAGCTGGCCAGGTAGCTGAGGGCAGTAGCTCGGCTTGGGTCGAGAGCGGCAACTCTCAGGGCATCGTGCACAAAGATGCCTGCGGCAGTGGAGAGTGGGGGCGGTTTGCGCAGCGGGTCGCTGTTCCCAGTCAGATGTGTGAGCGCTGGAAGATCGCGACCCATGCCGCTGCGGACCCGGCTCAGCTCCAGGTGGCGGTGGAGGGCCGACCCAGCACTCCCAGTCAGCACATCGGCGTCCATTACGACAGCAGCCTACGCCGCAAACCGATTGCCATCGACCGCGACCTGACGCGCTAGGCCAGAGACAACGCGCTAGGCCAGAGACAAGGTGAGGACAAAATCCTGAGAAAACAGCCAAAGATCGTTAACTTGGCTTAATATTTATCATAATCTTGAATGATAAAAGTGTTTTGCGTCGGGCCACTTCTGCGTCATGCACGTCAACTCAACCCTTGCCCAACTCAAGCACGTGCTAGGGGAGACTCACTTCCCGGCTAGCTTCGGGGTCTACTTCAAAAACACGCTGGTCGCCTTGTGCCACGCTCTGGAGGACCATATCCTACAGGCGGACGGGCAGCCTTTGGTGATCACGACCTTCCAGCAGGGCAAGTGGTATCTCCAAGAGGCGGAGCGCTACGGGCAGATCGCCAGCCGTGCCCAGCAGGTGGTGATCATGGCCCAGGCTGACGGTGGCTTCCGGGAGCATCCAACCGGTGGGCAAGCCAATGTCAACCTGGTGGACCTGTCGCCAGACGACTCGCTGGTCCAGGAGTGGAACCTGATAATCCTGGCCCCCGCTTACGCCGCGATGGTCTTGTGCCAGGAACTCAGCATGGCCGATTACGGCCTTGACGGCTACCCAGAGCGCGATAGCGAGCGCAAGTTCTACGGCCTGTGGACCTTCGAGAAACAGCAGGTGTACCAAGCGGCGCTGATCCTAGCCAACCGCGTCGAGCGCTATGACCCCGTTCTCTGCCAACAGCTGCACGAGCGCATCGGCATCTTAGAAGCAGACGGCGCAGGCTTAAGCGCGGACCTCAGTGCCGTGGTCTCACGGATTGTCACCTATCTGCAGACCAGCCAGCAGCAGTTGGTGACCGTGAGCCGCCAGACCCGCAGCCTGCGCGAGTTGGAAGACGAAGAGCACCGCCTCAGCCGCAACCTCACGGCCAATAAGCTCCAAGCCTTCCTGCGCATGGCACAGCGGCTGGATGGCCTCGATCTGGACAATCCCAACAGCTCGCTGCAGGTGTCGGCGCTGTGCGAGACATTGGGGCAGCTGCTGGAGTTGCCTACGCTCAGCCTGCGCCGTCTGCGTCTGGCAGGGCTACTTTACCGCATTGGTCTGGCACAGGCACCGTTGGCTCTGCTCACCTGCGTCGAGTCGGAGTGGAGCGAGGCTGACCGCGACCTCTTCCTCAGCCACCCGCAGATCGGCGCAGATTTGTTAACGGCCATGCCAGAGTTGGAAGCGGTCGCCGCAATCATCGCCAGCCAGCATGAGCACTGGGACGGCACCGGGCATCCACAGGGCCTGCGCGGCGAGGCGATCCCCCGCGAAGCCTGCATTCTGGCCGTGGTCGCCCACTTCCAAAGCTTGATTCGACCCCGAGGCAGCCGTGCGGCGCTGAGCATCCCCGAGGCGTTGGTAGCCTGTCAGGGCCTGAGTGGCACGCGTTTCGATCCACAGATGCTGGAGTTATTAGCTCAAGTGGTCAAGCTTTGCGAGATCGGCTTGGTCAGCTTGCCGACTCGCCCGCGTCACCTGCCCTCCGGCTGGCTGGGCAGCGACTGGTCCAGGACCGCTGAGGCCGCCCTGCCATGATCGACTTACCTGCAATCCGCACGGGACAGCTGCGAGACCTGCGCGGGGCCGATTTGGAGGGGGTCGACCTCAGCGGCGCGGCCTTGAGCGACGTGGACCTGACCGGGGCCAACTTGGCTGGGGCCAACCTGAGCGGCGCTATTCTGCGCACCCGGCTGCGCGGCGCGGACCTCAGCGGGGCCAATCTAACCGACGCGGACTTACGCAATGCAGATTTGCGCGGGGCTTTGCTCTTGGGCGCACGCTTGCAGCGGGCCAGTCTGTCTGGGGCTTTCCTGGCCGGGGCCACGTTGAGCAACCTGATGCTGACCGATCTGGATTTTCAGGGTGCGGACCTGCGCGGAGCCAACCTGACCCGGTCCAACCTCTCGGGGGCGGACCTGGCTCACAGCAATCTTTCGGGGGCAGACCTGAGCCGCGCCATCCTCGAAGAAGCCAACCTCTGGGGGGCAGTCCTCTGCGGTGCCGACCTCAGCGGTGCGAATTTGCTGTGCGCGATCCTGGAGCAGGCCCGGTTGGATGGCGTCATCCTCAATGGTACCTGTGTCACCGGTACGGCCCTCGATCGCTGAATCCGATCACTTTGCAGATTTCTCCGGATCGTCTGGCGGCCTTGAGAATTCGGCCTTGGGCGGCTCACCTGATCAGGTGAGGACCGTAAAAACTCGGTAGACGATTGTCCGACTGTAACAGTGCCCGGATGGGCTGTCACCCACGCGGGTGATTTTTCCGATTGGGCCTCAACTTAGCGTGGTACTTGGGTTTGACCGCCACAGACCCGGTTCGCCGCTCGCTGCTGCCGCAGTTGCCTCAGAGAGTGACACAGGCGGTCCTGCGTCTCCCACAACCAGATTCTAAAGTGAACGCATCGGACCAAAGGGTGCAAGACGAATCTCAGCTCAGCTCAACTCAACCGACGGTCCAGATCCCTCAGCCCAGTGAACTTGTGCATTTACCGGAGACTTCCATGACTGTCGAATCTGTCCCCCCTCAGGTGAGCAGCTCTGCCGCTCCTCTTGCCCCCTTCACGATCCTGACCCCTCAATCCGGGCCCTTTCAAGATCCAGCCCTCAGTGACTTCGACGCCGTCCAGCAATTGCTCATTTGCGAACTCCAGCAGCAGACTCGGGCCTCGGCTGCTGGTTGTCAGGCGCTGGCTCAACGGTTGGCCGTTGAGATCGTGCGAATCTGCGACCGCAGCGAACGTATTCGCAACTCGGGTCAGGTGCGAGCTTGGGCGTTGAGTCTGGCGATGCAACGCTTCCACCGCATTCTGACCTACTACCGCGCTGGGGCGACCCGAGGCCGCGCCGATCTGCACAGCACCCTCAGCGCCATGATCTATCGCTACGTGGCCTCGGCCCGCAAGCGGGTCGGCTTTCAGGCACGACGCATCCTAATCGAGGATTTCCTGCAAAGCTTCTACGTCGAAGCGCTGAATGTGTTCCGGCGCGAGAACCAGCTCGATGGCAGCCACTGCCCGCGCGCGCTGCTGGAACTCTCCGAGTACTTGGCCTTTGTGGAACACTACGCCAAACGGCGGATTACGCTGCGCGATGGGCGTTCACAGCAGCTGGTCGTGCTGCGGGCGCAGTCGTTCAGCAAGCGTCAGCCACCCGAAATAGTCGTGGACATCGAGCAGGCCGCCGGTGCAAATCGCCATGACGACGACGACCGTTACCACATGGGCTCCCAGCTCCAGCAGGTGCGCGAGCAGATGGTGGCGGATAGCCAAGACCCGTCGGAAGCAGTGCTGCGCGAACGGGTGATCAGCGAGCTCATGGCCTACCTGAGTGAGCGCGGTCAGGATCAGTGCGCCGACTATCTGGCCCTACGCCTCCAGGATCTGAGCGCGCCCGAAATCGACGAGCTGCTTAGCCTGACGCCCCGCGAGCGTGACTACTTGCAGCAGCGCTTTCGCTACCACATCACTCGCTTCGCGCTGGTCCATCACTGGCAACTGGTCCACCAGTGGTTAGAGGCCGACCTGGATCAGCGCCTGGGCATGCCAACGCCCCTATGGGAGGGCTTCCTGGCGCAACTCAGCGAAAACGAACAACAACTGCTGCACTTTAAGCAGTCGCATCTGGAGGACCGGGCCATTGCCCGCAAACTGCGCTGGACACCCAAGCAGCTGCAGATGCGCTGGTTCGCGCTGCTAGCCCGCGCTTGGGAGGTGCGCAATGACGGTAAAGGCATCGCTTAGGCTCGCAGGTTTTCCGTAAACTGCGACCATCTGACGGGGGCGCATCGCTGGGGATGGGTGTCAACTTAAGGGAAGTGGCAACGGATTCGGGAGCGGATGGAACGGATGGGCGACCGCTCAACTTCCTATCTGCTCCCGAATCTGTTGCCCACTGGGTCGGCTGGCTGTGGTGGCGACTCGCTGGCCGCTGGCCACTCGGCCTACCGAGCCTGGAACTCGCCGCATTGGGTTGAGCACTCGAAGCCTCCAGTCTGGAACTCGGCTGGGCGCGCTGAAGGCTGGGAAGTTCGAGCTATTTTCTCGACTTTCGCGGCTTGGCGCTCGGCAGCGCGAGTGCAGGACTGGGAGTCTGGAGCGGATGGCTCGACCTGCCGGGCTGGGAACTCGATGCTGCGGGCTCGGAGCTTGGGAAGCGCAGTTTTGCGTGGTGAGGCCAGGGAGGGGGTAGCGACACCGAGCCTAGGACCCGCTGACCCAGCAAGTCTGAGGCGCTTCAGCCTTCAGTTGACAGCCATGGGGAGTCCTACTCCCGCCCCGACGGCTGTTGACTCAGAATCTGAGATCTTGGGTGGGGGCAGAGGGGGTCTGTTGCGAGCAGTCTAGACCAGGACATTGCTGCCCAAGACCAGCTGGGTGGCTTGCAGGTTGCTCAAGCTCACCAGGAGTTCTCTGGTGAGCAGGCCGGTCCCGTCGGCGTCGATCTCCACCTGAGTGTTCGTGCCGACCTGCACGAACAGGAGATAGCCGTCCGCAATCGGATCGCTGCCCTGGTAGAGCAGGCTCTTGAACAAATCTGTTAGCACCAGCGTGTCCTGCTGAGGGCTGAAGTCCGTAATCGTATCGTCGCTCTCACTGAGATTGCGATAGACAAACTGGTCGTTGCCAGGGCCGCCCGTCAACCTATCGAGGCCATCGCCGCCCACTAGGGTGTCGTTGCCGTCGCCGCCACGCAGCAGATCATCGCCGCTACGCCCATCGATTCGGTCGTTGCCCCCTTGAGCGTTGATTACATCTGCCGAATCGTCGAGACCTACTACCTTGTTGTCCCGGTCGTTGAGAAAGAGCACTGAGTTCCGGGTGCCGATGTTGGTGGGCGCGGCATCGACATTGACGACATCAAAGCTATCGTGCAGGCTGCTCTGCCCGTCGAACCAGAGGTTGCCGATCCATTGCCCGGTGGCAGGGTCGGCCGTGGAGAGGTTATCCAAATTCTCCAGCGCGAAGTTTTTCAGCGTGACTTGGATGTCGCTGGCTGCCTCAAAGCTGATCCGCAGATCCGCGCCCACCTGAGTCAGCAGCAGATTGTGGGCGCTCAGACCACTGCCCTCAAACTTGAGCACATCCACCTCCGCCAATACCAAGTCTGACGGATTCGTCCCCCTGCCGACGCCGCCAAAGTCACTCACCGTGTCGCTGCCGTCACCCCGGCGCAAGATAAACATGTCGCGGTCCCCGCCGCCTGTGAGGCGGTCAGTGCCGCCCCTGCCGTCGATCAGATCGTTGCCACCCAAGCCATCGATCGAATTGTCGCTGGCGGTACCGCTCAGCGTATCGGCCTGCGGCGTGCCAGTGAGACTGAGCGGCGTGATCGTCAAGTTAACAGTCGCCGCTGCGCTGGCAACGCCATAACTGTCTTGGACCGTGTAGGCAAAGCTGGCGGGGCCGCTGAAATCGAGCGGCGCGGTGTAGGTGAGCGTGCCGTCGCCGTTATCAACCAGGCTGCCGACGGTCGGCGGCGTCACACTGACCAAACGAATGGGGTCGCCATCGGGGTCCGTATCATTGGCGAGGACCGCGAGGAGAATGCCCTGCCCCTCGCTGACCGTGGCTGCGTCGTCCAGCGCCACTGGGGGCGTGCTGGGCAGTTCAAACGCGCCAATGTCCAAGCTGCTGCCCCCCACCCGGCTGAAGCCACTGCCGCGTTGGTCAAAAGGCACAGGCTCACTGATATCGCCATCGCCGTCGAGGTCGCTGCTGTCTGGGGGTAGCAGTGCGGGGTTGCCCGCGTTGATCGCGGCGCTGCCGACCAGCAGCGCCTGGGTTGGCGTGGAGCCGCCATTGCCTTGCAAGGGTCCAAGCAGCGGGTCGATTGCTGCCGTGCTGCTGCCGACCAGTGTGCTGACGCTGAACCCTAGGCTGCCGGTGGCGTCGCCGATCAGATTGTTGCCGCCATCGCTGAATAGTCCTGACCCGTCAGGCTGGATGCTGCCCAACCCGGCGTTGGCAGGCGTGTCCCAGTTCCCGGCCAGGATTGTGTTCTGAATGCTGGCCGTGCCGCCGCCCACAAAGACGCCGCCGCCGTCGCCGAGGCCGTCGTTGTCGCGGTCGGCAGTGTTGAGCGTGAGGGTGCTGCTGCTGAGCGTGAGGCTACCGCTGCTAGCGATGCCACCGCCCGAGTTCAGCGCCGAGTTGCCGCTGAGCGTGCTGTTGACCAGCGTGAGGCTGCCCGTGTTCAGAATGCCGCCGCCCGAGTCACTGGCGACGTTGCTGCTGAGCGTGCTGTTGACCAGCGTGAGGCTGCCCGCATTCAGAATGCCGCCGCCCGAGTCACTGGCCACGCCGTTAGCAATCGTCAAGCCAGAGAGGCTCACGGTCGCGCCACTGCTGATCTCCAACACGCGGCTCGTGTTGTTGCCGCTGACGGTGAGCGGCCCACCGCTGAGGCCATTGATTCTGAGGCTCTTAGTGACGTTCAGTTGCCCTAGCGTGAGGTCAATCGTGCCCGTGAGGCCCGCCGCGAAGGTCACCGTGCCCCCGGCATCGACATACTTGATTGCCTCGCGCAGTGACACATCGCCTGGGCTGAGATTGCCGTCATCTTCATCGCTCAGGGTATCGACTGTGAGGCTGGGGCGAGGCGTCGTGTTCAGCAGCACCGAGAGGGTGTCGTCGCTTTGATTCGACGTCGCCAGGTCCTGTTTGCCATCGCCGTTGAAGTCACCCACGACCAGCGAAGCGGGGTTCAGGCCCACGCTGAGGTTGACTGCCGCTGCAAAGCCACCGCCCCCGTTGCCTAGCAAGAGCGATACGTTGCTGGAGCCGTAGTTTGCCGTTGCCAAATCCTGACTACCGTCGCTGTTGAAGTCACCCACGACGACCTGGTAGGGCAGCCTGCCGACGCCAACATTGGTGGCAGGGCCGAAGCCGCCCGTGCCATCGCCCAACCATACCGAGAGGCTGCTGGTGTTGTAGTTGGTAGTGGCCAGGTCTTGCCTGCCATCGCCGTTGAAGTCCCCGACCGTGACGCCATAGGGAACTCCAGGCAGCGAGAGACTCGCGGCGGCGCTGAAGCTGCCCGTGGCATCGCCCAACAAAATCGAGAGGGTTCTGGCGTTCTGATTGGTGACCGCCAGGTCTTGTCTACCGTCGCCGTTGAAGTCCCCGACTGCAATGTTTCGAGGCCCATCTCCGGCCCCGGCACTGAGTGCAGGGCCAAAGCTGCCATCGCCTTTGCCCAGAAGCACCGAGAGGTTGTCAGAGTTCTGATTGGCCGTGACCAGGTCCTGCTTGCCATCGCCGTTGAAATCGCCCACTCTCACGGCGTAGGGATTGGTCCCCACTCTGAAATTGGTCGCGAGGCCGAAGTTGCCGCTGCCATTGCCCAGCCGCACGGTGACGGCGCTGGTTGTATAGCTGGCGGCAACCAAGTCTGCCTTGCCGTCACCATTGAAGTCGCCCAAACTCACGGATAGGGGATAGTTACCGACTCCAAAGTTGGTGAGCGGGCCGAAGTTGCCGCTGCCGTCTCCTAAGCGGAGTGAGAGGTTGTTGGAGCCATAGTTTGAGGTCACTAAGTCTTGCTTGCCATCACCATTGAAGTCGCCGACCAAAATCGAAGAGGGGCCGTCGCCCATGCTGAAGCGTTGGGCGGGGCCGAAGGTCATCTGCGTCGTGGCCATAATTCACGTTGGGTAGAGTCAAGAGAACGAGCGCATCCAGTATTCCGACCGCCGGGGCAGAGGATCAGAACACTTGAGAACCAAGGAAAAATCTCATCCGAGGCGACAGGCGTGAGCCGAGCGCAACCGGGTGCTGGGCTAAAAAAGCACGAGAGTTGTGTACCACTTTCCATCGCAAGCCTTTGCATTCTCGGGTGGGTTTCATGGAAGCTTTACTACGGCGGCAATTTGGCGCAATTCAGTCAAAGTTTTGATAAAGGATCCGGATGCAGGTCAGCGTTGTTGAATGGGTCGGCTCTGCCCGTGCGGACTGGGGCGGCAGGCTGCTTGACGCTTTAAGATGGCCAGAGTAAGCCTTCAAACGTTGAGCCTGTGACTGTCCGCGTCCGCATCGCCCCCAGCCCGACTGGGAACTTGCACATCGGCACCGCCCGCACCGCAGTGTTCAACTGGCTCTACGCCCGTCGGCACGGCGGCCAGTTCATCCTGCGCATTGAGGACACCGACCAGGAACGCTCCAAGCCCGAATACACCCAGAACATCCTGAAGGGCTTGCAGTGGCTGGGGCTGAATTTCGACGAGGGACCGTTTTTTCAAACGCAACGGCTGGAGCGCTATCAGGCCGCGGTTCAGCAGCTGCTCGACCACGGCCACGCCTACTATTGCTACGTCAGCGAGGCTGAGCTAGAGACCTTGCGCGAGGCTCAGAAAGCCCGAGGCGAAGCGCCGCGCTACGACAACCGCCATCGCAACTTGACGCCCGAGCAGCGGGCCGAGTTTGAAGCCCAAGGGCGCAGGCCGGTGATCCGCTTCAAGATCGAAGAGCCTCAGGAGATCAGCTGGCGCGATCTGGTGCGCGGCTCAGTGACCTGGAATAGCCGCGATCTGGGCGGAGATCTGGTGATCGCTCGCTCTGCTGAGGCGGGCGTACCCGGTCAGCCGCTCTACAACCTGGCGGTGGTGGTCGATGACATCGACATGGGCATCACCCAGGTGATTCGCGGCGAAGACCACGTGGGCAATACGCCCAAGCAGATTCTGCTGTACCAGGCGCTGGGGGCCAAGCTGCCTGAGTTCGCCCACACGCCGCTGATCCTCAACGCCGAGGGCCGCAAACTCTCTAAGCGCGATGGCGTGACTTCGATTTCCGACTTCCAGGCGCTGGGCTTTCTGCCGGAGGCACTGCTGAATTACATGGTGCTGCTGGGCTGGTCGCCGCCCGATGCAGAGGAGCTGTTCACGCTGTCTAAGGCCGCCAGCCAGTTTGACTTCGAGCGGGTGAATAGCGCCGGAGCCCGCTTCGACTGGACTCGCCTGGACTGGATCAACAGCCAGTACCTGCACGCCCTCGCTCCCGCCGAGCTTGCCGACCGGCTGATTCCGGTGTGGCAGGCGGCAGGCTATGGGTTGGACCCGGTGGCCGAGCGGGCCTGGCTGGAGGGCATCGCGGCCTTGGTGGGTCCCAGTCTGGCTCGGCTGCCGGAGGCCGTGGCTATGGCTAGTTATCTATTTGTGCCAGAGGTCGAGTTGGATGCGGAGGCGGTGGCCCAGCTGCAGCAGCCTGGAGCCCAGGCGGCGTTGAGGGCGCTCAGCGAGTCCCTGGCAGAATTCCCCGAGCTGAGCGCTGAGGCGGCGGGCGCTTGGATTAATCGCGTCACCAAAGCCCAGGGCGTCAAGAAGGGCCTGGTCATGCGCTCACTGCGTGCAGCCCTGACGGGTGCGGTGCATGGCCCAGATTTGCTGCAGTCGGCGGCGTTGTTGCATCAGCGGGGCTGGCTGATGCAGCGGTTGCAGCAGCATCTGGCCCCCAGCGCGGTGTAGGCTACAGGCTGGGAGCAGATGAGGGGCGAGTGGCCTCTAGGAGGGAATGGATGAGCGCAAGCAACCGATTGGCACCGTCTGGCTGGCGGCTGCGGGCGACGCTACTGGGACTGGGGCTGCTGAGCGGCAGCGCCCAGGCACAACCCCAGCCCCAGCTACCCTTTGGCCCCGGCGTCGTCCTCTTCGAGAATGTCTCCCTAGCGCCCAACTTCCGGCCCGACCCGCGCTTGGTGCGTGGCCTGAGCGGCGGCGCGACCGCCGCTAGCGCCAAGCTGGGCAAAGGCACCACTGAGACCGGCCCCTGCATCGGCTTCGTAGACGACCAGCCCGACCACGAGCTGACGCTCTCGGGCTACTTCAATTACCTGAGCTTGCGGGTGCGCAGCGGTGGCGACACGACCGTGGTGGTGCGCGGCCCAGGCGGCAGTTGGTGCAATGACGACGCCTACGGCCAGGACCCGGCGATTGTCGGCCAGTGGCTAGAGGGCACCTATCAGATCTGGGTCGGCTCCTACAACCGCGATCAATCGCTGCCCTACGTCCTGGAGCTGAGTCGGACTGAGCCATTGCCCACCCCCACCCCGGCTCGGCCCACCTCACCGCCGCCCCGCCCCGCCTCTTGAAACAGCTGCCCCGCAGCCACCTCTTCAAGCCTGTGCCAGGTTTGAAGAGCAGCCAGAACGCTTTCTAAAAACGACGACTTTGTATTTTGAAACGATAGGTTCGTGAGCGATTGCTGAGCCAATCTGGCAGCTGAGAGTTTTGTCTAAATTCAGCAGTATAACGGCTGGGTAATTGCGTCACACTTCGAGGTCAAGATCAGCACAATAAGGGTTGTCATCCGGAGCAAAGCTGAGGCGAATCGAGGTGGAAACCTGCCGGTTCTACCGATCAATTCTGCGAATAGAGAGGCAGCAATGGAGGCTCTGATGGTGTTTCCGTGACGCTGCGACGACCGAGCAGCTGGAGAAACTAGAGCGATTCAGATAGGATTTAAAGGAAGGTTCCGCGTGGTGTGGGAGAGCAAACGGTGTCGATTAATCTAAAACAAGCTATTGAGGTCGGTAAGTATCTGGTCACCCAGCGCCTGTTGGGTCGTAAACATTACCCGCTGGTCTTGATGCTGGAGCCCTTGTTCCGTTGCAATCTAGCCTGTCCAGGCTGCGGCAAGATTCAGCATCCCGACGAGATTCTCAAGCAGCATCTGACCCCCGAGCAATGCTTTGCGGCGGTGGACGAGTGCGGAGCCCCGATTGTCTCGATCCCCGGCGGTGAGCCGCTGATGCATCCGCAGATTGCTGAGATCGTGCGCGGGCTGGTGGCCCGCCGCAAGTTCGTCTACCTGTGCACCAACGCCCTGTTGCTGAAGCAGAGTCTACACAAGTTCACGCCCTCGCCCTACCTGAGCTTCAGCGTCCACCTGGACGGCCTGCGCGAGAAGCATGACCACTGCGTAGACCGCAAGGGCACCTTCGACTTGGCAGTGGCAGCGATCAAAGAGGCCAAAGCCAAGGGCTTCCGGGTCACCACCAATACCACCGTGTTCGAGGGCACCCAGCCCGAGGAAATGCATGCCTTCTTCGACTTCGTGAGCAGCCTCGGCGTCGATGGCATGATGATCTCCCCTGGCTACAGCTATGAGTGGGCTCCGGATCAGAACCACTTCCTCAGGCGTGAGCAGACCCGCGCCCTATTCCGGGAGATCCTGGCCCCGATGAAGGCGGGCCAGAAGAACTGGAACTTCAACCTCAGCCCCTTTTTCCTGGACTTCTTGACCGGCGAGAAAGATTACGAGTGCACGCCCTGGGGCAGCCCGAGCTACAGCGTCTTGGGCTGGCAAAAGCCCTGCTACCTGCTCAATGAGGGCCACTACCAGAGCTTCAAGGAGCTGATCGACAAAACCGACTGGTCAAAGTACGGGCGTGCTAGCGGCAATCCCAAGTGCGCCGACTGCATGGTCCACTGTGGCTACGAGCCCACCGCCGCCATTGATGCCATGCAGCCCGCCAACCTGGCTCGCTCGGTGGGCAGTTTGCTGGGCTAGGAGCGTGCGGCAGGGTTGCGGGTGAGCCGCCCGTTGGCTGCAAGCTTGAGCAACTTTGGCGCAAGCGCCCGCCCTTGCAGTGCAACCTCTCGCCCCTTGGCTGCAAGCTTGCGCCGCTGCTCCGCAATGTCCCGCCGCTTGGCTGAGCGCTTGAGGAGCAAGGGCGCAAGCTTACGCCCTTGCTCCTCAAGTCGCCGCAGGTGGGCAGCCAGTCTGAGCTGCCCACCTGCAAGCGTCAACTGGTTGCCTACAGGCGCAGCGGAGGGGAATGCGCTACTCGGAGACTGGCGGCACAACCCGGTAAGCCGCCGCAAACTCGCGCAGCGACTCAACACCCACACGGGCACAGAAATCACCAAAACTTTCGCGTCGCTTGCCTTTGCCCTGGCGCTGCTGCTTGTACTGCACCAACAGCGGTTCGAGCTGCGCTTCCAGTTCACTCACCGGTAGGCGCTCAATGAACCGCTCGGCCAGTCGCGTTGAGTTGGGGCTGCCACCCACCCAGAGCTGGTACTGGTCGGTAGCTGTGCCCACAAAGCCCAGCTCCGCCATGTAGGGCCGAGCACAGCCATTCGGGCAGCCGGTCATGCGGATGCTAAAGTACTCGCCCTGCAGGCCCACCTGGTTGAGCAACGCCCGAATCCGCTGGTTGATCGCCGGTAGCGCCCGCTCTGACTCAGTAACTGCCAGGCCGCAGGTGGGCATAGCCGGGCAGGCCATCGAGTGACGGACCAGCGGGTCTATCTGATCGACGCTGAGCACGCCGTGGGCATCCAGCAGCGCCTGAATCCCTTCCCGATCACTAGGGGCGATCTCGTAGAAAACCAGGTTCTGCTGCGCCGTCAAGCGCATGGGCAGGTGGTAGTGCTTCACGATCTGGCGCAGAGCGCTCTTGAGCTGCTGCGCCTCGCTGTCCTGGACGCGTCCATTCTCAATCGAGAGGCCCAGAAATAGGTTGCCGTCGCCCTGCTCGTGCCAGCCTAAATAGTCGCGGTGCTCAAACTTGCGCAGCCGCTTGGGCTTGCGTAGCTTGTGGCCTAGGTAACGCTCGACCTCGGCGACGAAGCGCTCAACCCCCCAATCGTGCAGCAGGTACTTGAGGCGAGCGTGACGGCGGTTGAAGCGATCGCCGTAGTCTCGCTGCACGGCCACAATCGCTTTGACCGCGTCGTAGACCAGCTCCTTGGGTACGTAGCCAATCGCATCGGCCACGCGTGGGAAAGTTTCCTCCTTGTTATGGGTGCGCCCCATGCCGCCACCCGCGAACAGATTGAAGCCCTGCAGACGGCCCTCAGCGTCGGTGATCACCACCAACGAGAGGTCCTGGGTGAGCAGGTCCACCGAGTTGTCGCCCGGCACGGTCACCGCGCACTTGAACTTGCGCGGCATGTAATAAGTGCCGTAGATCGGCTCTGAACTGTCGTGAAAAATTGTGTGGTTGCCGTTGCGCTGCCGGGCCTCAGCCACCTCCGGGCTCTCCTCGACCGAAATCGCCTTCTCCCCGTCGAGCCAGATCTCGTAGTAAGCCTCCGTCTGAGGCCGCAACAGGTCGGCGATCTGGTCGGCGTATTCGCGAGCGTAGACGTACTCCGGCTGGTCGGTGAAGGGGGCCGGAGGGGCCATGACATTACGGTTCAGGTCGCCACAGGCTCCCAAGGTCGAACCCAAATTGCGGATGATCGCGCCCATCACCGTTTTGAGATTGGCCTTGAGCACGCCGTGCAGCTGAAAGCCCTGGCGCGTGGTCACGCGCAGCGTATGGTTGCCGTAGGTCTCAGACAGCTCATCCAGTGCCAGGTAAAGCTCGGGGGGAACGAAGCCGCCCGGATTGCGGGTGCGGATCATGAACTGGAAGTCGCGCTCCAAGCCAGCCGCCGTCCGGCTTTTGCGCGTGTCCCGGTCATCTTGCTGATAGGAGCCGTGGAACTTCAGGATCTGAGTCCCGTCATCGCTGAAAAAATTGGTGTCTTCTAAGATCTCGCTGGCAACGGGCTCCCGCAGGAAGTTGCTTCGTTCCTTGAGCGCCTCGACTTTAGAGCGTTTCTGGGCAGGAGCCTCAGAAACAGAGGCTTTAGGGAGCGAAGCTTCAGACATCGAAGGAGTGAGCGATTTAACCATGACTAGGAGACTGTGATGCTAGGAACGACCCGTGCTTGAGATTTTCCAGGATACCAAAAAGGCCGGTAACCCAGTCGGAATAGCTGAGAATATTGACCGCTAGCTTAAGCCGCAGGCTGGTCGCATGAGGCCCTGTCGATCAGCCTAGGGGTCACCCGAAACCAGAAATAGTCGATATCCTTAAGTGAATATATAGATAGCCCGGGGTGCCTCAGATTTTGACGCTTGCCCCCCCATATCTTTCAGGAGAGAAGGCCATGCAACTATTGGAGTACACGGCCAACGCCCTTAAGGAGGAGCTTCACCAAGTCGGTTTTCGGATGACTACCCAGCGTCGAGAGATTCTGGATTTCTTCTTGAATCTACCAGAAGGAGAGCACCTAAGTGCTCAGGAGGTTCACCAACGCACGATGGCTCAGGGCAGTCGGGCTAGTCTCAGCACGATCTACCGCTGTCTGAAGCTGATGGCGCGGCTGGGGTTGCTACGGGAGCTGGAGTTCCCCAACAAGGAGCACTACTACGAACTCAATCGCGAATTCTGCCTCAATGCCATCCCCGAAGATGTGCTGCGTGAGGCGGAGGCCAGCGAGCAGTTATTGCCCGCTTCCCATCACCATCACCTGGTCTGTGTACGCACCAACGAGATTCGCGAGTTCCGCAACGATCAAGTGTGCAAAACCGCCCGCAAGATTGCGGAAAAGTATGGCTACAAGGTGCTGGACTGCCAGTTCACGATCATTGGGGTGAGCCCAGAGGGTCAGCTGCTGCCTCAGCTCACTTGAGATCTCAAGGCTTAAGGCCCTCTGGCCCCGTGTGGCATTGGCTAACCGGGCCTGGGCAAGGCAGCTTGAAGTTGATGCGAACTCTTCTCGATTTTGTTGCGAACTCTTCTCAGTACTGCTAAGGTAAGGGTCGTTGCGCTGAAGCTCCTATTCAGGCTTTTTCTCCACAATGACCTCTTCTGCCCCGCAGCGTTCGCTTCCCGTCCGACTCATCGTCGATGCTGTAGTGCAGCGGCAGCCCTTTGAAATTGTCTTGGGGGCGCAGATCCAGCGCTCTGGCTCATTTGTTAGTCAGGGCAGTTACCGCTGTCAGCGTTTGTTTTTGGCTGGTTTGACCCTGTCTGCCAATTCCCAGTGTTGCCTGAGCAGTTGGCTGGACTATGAGTTGAGCGGTTTGAGCGCGGCAGCCAGCCGTGAGCAATGTGCTGAGGCACTGCGCTGCGCCTGGAGCGGCTTTCGAGCCCAAACTTACACTCTCGAAGCTGAGCTGTACTAAGCAGTTAGTTGTGAACGAGTGGCCGAATGTCACTCAAGCTGAGGGTTGAGAGGAGTTGCGCTGAACTGTGCGCCAGGGCAGAGGCGCAATTGGGGAGTCGTGAGATAGTGATGAGAGGTGCGATCCCCTTATGTACCGGTTATGTCGAATTATCTGGTTGCTGTTCTGAGCGACCGAAACGCCGCTGAGGCTGCCTACACTGCCTTGGAAAAGGATCAGCTGCCCATGAGTGCAGTGGCTGTCCTGGGTCGGGGCTACCGTAGCGCCGACGAATATGGGCTGCTCGATCCCCAGGAGCAGGCCCGCAAGCAGATCAAACTCATGGCGATTTGGTTGATCCCCTTTGGTTTCTTTGCTGGTTTCGCCTTTAACCAGATCACGGGGCTGACGATTCTGGAGCTGCTGGGTCCCCTGGCCAATGGTGTGGTAGGCGGCCTGTTAGGCGCCATTGCTGGGGCGATGGGCGCTTTTTTCGTGGGCGGCGGCGTCGGCCTAGCAGTGGGGGGTGGCGATGCGCTGACCTACCGCAACCGTTTGGACCAAGGCAAATACTTGATCGTCGTTAAAGGCCCAGAGACCTTGATTCGCCGAGCCACCAGCATTTTGCGCAGCTGCGAACCCGAGAACCTTCAGGGCTACACTGCCTCCGACTCTTCTATCGACTGAGCCGTCACCTTTGAGCTATGTCAACCTCGACGCGTAACCTTCGGATCGCCGCTGTCGGCGACGTTCACGACGCCTGGGACCTAGAAGACCACCGAGTCCTCAAGGCCTTAGCCGTGGACCTAGTGTTGTTTGTGGGCGACTTTGGCAACGAGTCGGTGGAGACGGTGCGTAAAATCGCTGCTCTGGACCTGCCCAAGGCCAGTGTCTTCGGCAACCACGACGCCTGGTATACCGCCACCGAGTGGGGCCGAAAAAAGTGTCCCTACGACCGTGAGCAGGAAGACTGGTTCCAGATGCAGCTTGAGCTGCTGCGCGACGCCGATGTCGGCTACGGCCACTTGGACTGGCCGGACTGGGGGGTGAGTGTCGTCGGCGGTCGGCCCTTCAGTTGGGGCGGCCAGACCTGGAAGCACGAAGACTTCTACACCTCCTATTTCGAGGTGAACTCATTTGAGGAGTCTACCGAGCGCATTCTGGCTGCTGTACAGCAAGCCAGCCAGCCGGCGCTAATCTTTCTGAGCCACTGTGGTCCAACCGGCCTGGGCGAAGCGCCTGAGGACCCCTGCGGCAGAGATTGGCAGCCGCTAGGCGGCGATCACGGAGACCCAGATCTGGCGCAGGCCATCGACACCGCCCGCCAAGCTGGGCGACAGGTGCCGCTGGTGGTCTTTGGCCACATGCACCATCAACTGCGTCATACCAAGACTCACAAGCGCCGTCGGATCCACACCGATGTTGCCGGGACGGTTTACCTCAATGCCGCAGATGTGCCCCGTATTGTGCGTCAGGAAGGCCATACACGGCGCAACTTCAGCTTGATTCAGCTCCGCGAGGGCGTCGTTCGAGAGGTCAGCTTAATTTGGATCGATGAGAGCCTGAGCGTGCACAGCCAGGAAGTTCTGTATAGCTCGGCAGAAGTGCTAACCGATCCCTATCCCCTAGCTCCGGTTGGAGCACCAGGTCTTGCCTTTTAAGGACGCAAAGCCTACGGGGATCAACAATTATGGGGCTTCTATGGGGCTTCAGCGATTTTTCATCGCTCGCTCGATTTCGCGTTTGTCTTGGCGCTGCTTGAGGTCTTCGCGTTTGTCGTGCAGCTTCTTGCCTCGGGCCAAAGCTAAATCGGCCTTGATCCAGCCGTTTTTGAGATAGAGCTTGAGCACCACCAAAGTGAGCCCTTTCTGTTCCACCTTGCCGAGCAACTTGCGCAGCTCCTGACGGTGCAATAGCAGCTTGCGGTTGCGCAAGGGCTCGTGGTTGAAGGCTTGGGTGGTGCTTTGATGGGGCGAGACATGCATGTTCATCAGCAGCAGTTCGCCATTGCGGAAGCGGGCGAAGGCATCGCGTAGATTGGCCTTGCCCGCACGAATCGACTTGACCTCGGTGCCAGTCAACTCGATACCCGCCTCAAAAGTCTCCATGATCTCGAAGGTGTGACGGGCCTGTCGGTTTTCCGCCAAAATTCTGCTGCCGCGATCTGCCATCTCCACACTCCCTCCCCGTTGCTTGTGAGACTGTCTGGCTTAAGCGTTGGCGGGGATTTCTATTGTGACAGACCCAACCGGTCGCAGCCGCCATCGACGCTTTAGGGACCTACAAGGTCTATTGACATAAACCAGAAGTCAGGTTTAATGGGTTGAACCTGGACTTCGCAGGCCGGCCCAATTGGGCAGAAGATCATCTGGCAAGGGGGAAGGGTCGCCTCAATATTTGAGGCGACATTGGACAGCGGTAGTTCAGTGAGTCAAGTGAGTCGGTCAAACCTGAATGGGGGCAGGTTTTCGCCTGTAACCTCAGAAAGCTGGGGACCTGTCTCAAGCATGGGGTGCTCACAGTTTTCGGCAAATGTGTTGGAGTATGCGACGGAGCAGGCAACGTGAATAGCATCTTTTCCAAACTGCGGGACTTTGTCAGTTTCAACGACCCCGCAGACTATGACTACGAATACGATGAGCTGGAAGGAGAGGAATACCAAAACCTTTACCAGCAGGAAAACGCTCGCCCTGAGAGCGAAGAGGCAGCCAATCAGCGGCGGCGCAACCGTCGCGAACGGACAGCTCCTCTGGGCGGTGGTTCACCTATTAGCGAGGTTGGGACAGTGAGCAGCGGTATTGGCAGCCATACCAGCAACGTCATCGGCATGCCAGGGGCAACCAATGGCCTGTCGGAAGTCCTGGTGATGGAGCCGCGCTCGTTTGAAGAGATGCCCCAGGCGATTCAAGCGCTGCGGGAGCGCAAGTCGGTGGTGCTGAACCTGACGATGATGGACCCAGATCAAGCGCAGCGGGCCGTGGACTTTGTTGCGGGCGGAACCTACGCCATTGACGGTCACCAAGAGCGCATTGGCGAAAGCATTTTCCTGTTTACGCCCAACTGTGTGCAGGTGAGCACCCAGTCTGGCGTGGCGCATGAAGTGCCCTACGCTCGGGCTCCCCGACCGGCAGCTCCGACCCCGGCTTGGGCCGCAGACGCTCCCGTAAGCCGGTTCGCGCAGTAGGTCGATCCACAGTAGGTCCACAGTTGGGTCTAGGTTGGTCGGTTCAACGGTCGCAAGCGGGGTCGCTGTAACCCGTCAGCACCGAATCCTCTGGGAAATTCTCTGGGAGAGGTTGCGTTGAGCGCAGAAATGCAAACGTTGCCACTCGGCATTATTGGCGGCGGCGTGATGGGAGAAGCAATCCTGTCACGCCTGCTAGCTTTGGGGCTCTACTCAGCAGATCAGGTCATGGTCAGCGACCCCAGTGCCGAGCGCCGCGACCTGCTCAGCCAGCAGTACGGGGTTCAGGTCACGGTGGACAACCGCTCGGTGGCGGCGGGCGTGCTGCTACTCGCCGTCAAGCCGCAGAGCTTTGAGACCGTGGCTGCTAGCGTGGCAGGCAGCGCGATTCCCTTAGTGCTGTCGATTTTGGCGGGCACGACCCTGGCCCGACTAGAAACCGCCTTGCCAGGGATACCGGTGATCCGCGCCATGCCGAACACGCCCGCCCAGGTAGGAGCTGGCATCACCGCTCTGGCCGCAGGCCCAACGGTGACCCCCGAGCACCTGCAACTGGCCCATCGCATCTTTGCCGCCGTGGGAGAAGTCCTAGACGTGCCCGAGCATTTGATGGATGCCGTCACCGGCCTCTCAGGCTCCGGCCCCGGCTATGTCGCAGTGATCGTCGAGGCGCTGACCGACGGCGGCGTGGCCGCCGGTCTACCCCGGCCAACCGCCGCCAAACTAGCTCTGCAAACCCTCCTAGGCAGCGCGCAGCTCTTGAAGACCTCCGGCCTGCACCCAGCCGAACTCAAGGACCGCGTGACCAGCCCCGGCGGCACCACAATTGCAGGCATCGCCAGCCTCGAGCGTCTGGGCCTGCGCAGCGCCCTGATCGAGGCCGTGCTAGCCGCAACCCACCGCGCCCAGGAACTGGGTACGCAATAGCCCGCCCGCAATCCAGTAGACATCCTGCCGAAGAAATTCCGACACTAATCCGCCACTAAAAGGAAAACCCAATAACCCCCACCCAGCGTGTCACCCATACCCTTGCGCAGGGGGACTGGGGGAGGCGCTTCGTCCCCCAGTGGGGGGTTTGGGGGGCAAACGCCCCCCAAGTCCGGG
>JANNOU010000146.1:0-5992 GCA_031399305.1 Leptolyngbya sp. SOY_34_metabat_272 | reverse complement strand
CAGCACCGCTGCTGACTGGAACCCGGCAGATCTGTGTCAGACGCTGGAGCCCACGCAACCGGGCTACGGTGTGACCCTCCAGACCGCCGATGCCCTCTACCGCCTGCACACCAACCAGGACGGCAGCCGCGTCGAACTCTGCGCCGCCGAACTCGACAGCGCCCGCGCCGCCCCCTACACCGGGCCGGGCTACACCGTGATCTACCCCAGCGACTGGACAGTGATTGACGAGGGCTTTAATGCCCAAAAACTCAGCCAGGTCCGCTTCGTGCCGCGCGACCAACCCGACGGCCCGCTGTTCTTTCTGGTGCAGGCCCAGGCTCAGACCACCCTGGCCGCCGCCGCCAACGCCACCCTCCATGACCTGCAACAGCGCTCCCCCGCGCCTAGCCTCAAAGTCCAGCCCATAAGCCCTAGCCAGCAGGCAGAGCTAACCCTGACCCTGACCGAGAACAGCAAACCCTACCGACTCCACAACGTCTATCGGCCCGCAGGCGGCAAAATCTACCGGCTGGCCTATCAGGCTCCCCAGCCAGACAACCGCTATGATCAGGCATTTGCTACATTCGTCCAGAGTTTCCAGCCACTCACGGCTCCCCAGAGACTGCCCTAGAGATGCCCTAGAGACCGATGGTTGATTCCCCGTCCCGCCCGCTGAGCGCTCCTGTCAAAACGCCCAAACTCCGCGATTACCAGCGACGGGTGATCGCCGAAGTCTACGCGCAAATTCAAGCGGGGATGCGACGCATTTTGCTGGTCGCCCCCACGGGCTCGGGCAAAACGGTGATCGCCAGCCAACTGGTGGCTCAGGCCGCCTCGCGCAACCAACGGGTCCTATTCCTAGTGCATCGCGAAGTGCTAGTCGAACAGACCTGGGAGAAATTTC
Organism: Leptolyngbya sp. SOY_34_metabat_272; assembly: GCA_031399305.1. Classification (GTDB taxonomy): domain Bacteria; phylum Cyanobacteriota; class Cyanobacteriia; order FACHB-261; family FACHB-261; genus FACHB-261. Next base: position 5,106 of record JANNOU010000146.1, on the reverse strand, counting down.
AAAGCTTCGGCCTCAGCGCTGGCTTCATCAAAAGCGGCTGGCAAGAAGACCGCACCGCCCTGCTACAAATCGCCTCGGTGCAGACCCTGCACCGCCGCCACTGGTGGAAAAGCTTCAACCCGGACCTGGTGCTCCTAGACGAAGCCCACATCGTCGCCTGGGTCTCTGTAGTTGAGCGCATGATGGCAACCGATTGCCCCGATGCGACCTACCTGGGCCTCACCGCTACCCCCTGGCGGCTGAGCCGCCGCGAGGGCTTGGGCGATAAATTTGAAGCGCTGGTCTGCGCGCCGCTGCCTGCGCAGCTGATCCAAGCCGGGCACCTAGCCCCCTTGCGCTACTACGGTTTCGATGATCACTTGGACTTGTCCCAGGTGCGCACCGTCGCCGGGGAATTTTCCGAGCCCGACCTGGCCGTCGCCTGCGACCAACCGCAACTGATCGCCCACATCGTGCAACAGTGGCAGCGACTGTGCGCCGGACGCCAAACCATCGCCTTCGCGGTCAACGTTGAACACTCCAAGCACATTCGCGATGCCTTTGTGCAAGCGGGCATTGCCGCCGAGCACGTCGATGGTTCCACGCCGATTCCAGAGCGCACTGCGATTTACCAGCGTTTGGCGACCGGTCAAACCCTAGTGCTTTCAAGCTGTCTGGTGCTCACCGAAGGCTTTGACGTTTGCGCGGTCAACGCGGTGATTTTGTGCCGTCCGACCAAGTCCAAGGCGCTGTTTTTTCAGATGACCGGGCGTGGCATGCGCATCTCGCCCGAGACCGGCAAAACCGACTGCATCGTCTTGGACCAAGCGGGCAACGTCAAGCGCTTCGGCTTTGTCGAAGAGCTCAAAGACGTGCAACTCACCCCCGGCCTCGACCCCACCAGCCAGGAAGCCTACACCAAAAACTGCCCCTCGGACCAAGGCGGCTGTGACGCGACCCTGTATGCCTTCCAGCTCGCCTGCCCCCACTGCGGCTATCAGTATCCACCCGCGCCCCGGCTAGAGCGCACCGATGACTTTGTGCAGCTCTTATCCAAAGAGCAGCGCAAGAAATTTGCCTTTTATCGCAAAGCAGCCAAAGAAGCGCTGCGCAAAGGCCTCGTCCCCGACCACGCCTCGGTGCGCTTCAAAGAGAGCTTCGGCGAGTGGCCGCCCAAAGAGTTTCGCTACAATGCCGTGTTTGAAGGCGACACCGCCGCCGAGCATCAGGCCACCTACCGCGCCTACCTGCAAAAGGTCGCTCAACGCGAAGGCAAAAACGAGGTCTGGATCCAGATCTACCTGGACCTGGAATTCGGCCCATGAAACTAACCTGTCTTACCAGCCGACTGATTTCCAGTGCTGATAGCGCTCGGCGAGCTTGAGGTCGTACTGGTTTTGCGCGTAGCCCTCGCCGTTGTAGGCCAGGGCGAAGGCTGCCCAGTCAGCGTGGTTGAGCGGATGATCCAGACCCCGGCTGCGGATCCAGCGGGCCACCGAGATCAGCTGTTCGCGGGCGCTGCGGGCGTAGGCACTCACCATCGCCTCCACACTGCTGAAGCCCGCACCCACGTAGTTGAACCCCATGATCTGGAACATCCCCCAGGAGGCGGCGCTGAGCGCAGCGCTAGGGTGGATCTGCATCGCCAACTCCAGACGGCTGTATTCGAAGCTGCCGCCCAGATAGTAATCCGGCGTCCAGCTTTTGTAGATCAGGCCGGGGTGACGTTGGGCCAGCGGTTCGGGGTCAATGCCCCGGTCTGCGAGTTCTTGCCAGAAGACCTGGCCTTCAAACAGCAGCTTCAGCCGCCCGTCGCTCAGGTAGCCCGTGCCGTTGGACTCCACATCCGCCACCGCTCGCAGCGCCGCAGGCTCGACCGCAATCATCGCTGCTGCGTCAATGTAGTCGGACTGTGTGAGTTCAGCAGGCGGCTGGGGGCTGGGATTGAGGAAGTTTAGCGGCTCGGGCACCCCCAGCGAGCGCCGCGTCTGCGGGCTAAGCTGTCCATCGGTCGCCAGGCCCATCCAGCTCTGGAAGTAGTGCACCAAGGCGGTGAACTGAGCCCGCGTGCCGCTGTAGGTCTGGGTGGTGCTGCGCAGAAAGTCCAGCAGGTCCGCCTCGGCGCGGTCGCGGGGGATCACTGAGACAGGCGGGATCTCCTCGGGGATCGGCGGCGGCGGCGAGGGTTCGCCACCAACTAGCTGGGTTTCCAGGCCCTGCCAGAGCTGGGCATAGGTCGCCAGGGCCTGACGCTGGCTGAGCGTGCTGCGGTAGCTGACCAGGCTGCGGAGTAGAAAGGCCAGCAGCGCCTGTTCCACCGCATCGCGGGCCGTGTAGCGAGCACTGAGGCTGGCCAGCCCTTGCGTCTTCGGCCCCAGAACGCCATCGGCCTTGAGGCCCATCCAGGTCTGGAAGCAGAGGGTCAGCGCCAACAGCTGGGCAGGTTCGCCGCTGTAGCGGCTCGGGATCGCCTCTAAGAAGTGCTGCAGCTCTGGCTCAGCGGGCTCTTGGTCTACGCCCTGCCAAGTCTGGAACAGACGCAGCCGGGCCTGCTGCTCTCGCGCCTGGCTCGGCTCGCGGCACAGGTGATTCAGCGCGAAGATCAGCAGGTTGCGCTCGGTCTGGGAGACCGGCGTATAGCGGTTCGCCAGGGCCAGCAGGCTGGTCGTGGTCGGGTCCGCCTGGCCCGTGACGGGCAGGCCCATCCAAGTCTGGAAGCTGGCAAGCAGCGCCTGTCGCTGTTGGGGCGCACTTTGATAGGCTTGGGCGCTGCGGCTGATGAATAGGATCAGGGCGCGGTCTAGCGGGGTGCGCAGCAGGGGTTGGCGGTCACGGGCAGTCATAGATCATCGGGCGGGGTCAACCCGGGGGCGGCCAAAGGTCTCTCCAGTCTAGACACTGGTTTGACCCCCTCATCCGGCTGCTCTCGGGCTACGAGCAGCGCCTCCTGATTGGCGACCAGAAAGGTCACAACGCACTCCATGGTCAGCAACTCAGGCAGAGAAGCCAGCGCCAGGCTCAGCCCCAGCAAAATCTGATTGCGGTCGCGCAGGCGCAGCAGATAGGTCGCGATTGCTGCCTCATAGCCCTTACCCCGCGCAATCAGCGCCACCACCACCGTGTAGCCCAGGCTACGCTCCGGCAGCGAGGCCAACTCAGGCTGGCGCAGGATCTCGTCCAGGTTGGGCAGGTTGCGGCTCAGCGTCAGGTAGGCGCTGAAGGCTTCGGCAGCGGCCTGGCCGACCGCCCCGGCTAGATTGTCAACGCGCAGCAACTCGACCTGCAGCAAGCTGTTCACAAACGCCCAAGAGCGCGGCGTGGGAAAGCCCGGCTCTTGGCGACCCGGGTTGCCATTGGGCGGTGGCGCGTAGAGAAAATCCGGTTTGAAGTGCAGAAAACCGACGATCCGGGGGTCGATCTGGGCGTGCAAGGCCCAGGTGGTCCACTGCTCCAAATCGGGCTCAATGCGGCGATGGACGAAGTGATTGAGTAGAGGCACTGGGATCTCGCTGGCCGCTGCGCAGTCGCTGGGGTGCTGGCCCGCCGCGCAGACCCACCAGCCCGTGGGCAACCGGTATTCGCCCAAGCGGCGATTGAGAATCAACTGATAGGCGGCAACCCGCACGCCAGGGGTTGCCGTGGTCAGCTCGTCGAGCAACAAAATTCCCTCAGCACTCGCATTTGGCCCCGGCAAACAAGCGGGCGGATACCAGCGCGTGTGGCCCGCCTCAATGCGCGCACTGCCCCGCAGATCGGGGGCGCTCAGCTGCGCCAGACGCAACTCAATGAGGTGGGTGCCCAAGGTTTGCGCCAACTGTCGAATTCGGGCTGACTTGCCGACTCCTGGCGGTCCCCACAGCATCAAGGGTAGGCGACTCCTGAAGTAGCTCTCCAACTCCTCTAGCTGCATGGCTCCAGATGTAGCACCGCCCTTTTGAGTGATCTGTGGCGGCCAGTGCTGTCCTGAATCTCGCCAAACAGAAGCACATCAATCTGGGAATGAATTCTATAATTCTCAGGCTTTAGGACGCAAATTTGGCGTTTGGGGGGTGGGCCTGTGAAGGTATTGTCTGCTGCGTATCGCTGGACCTGGTTAGACTGGCTCTGCCTGTGGTATCCGCCAGGCTGGTTAATTTTGTTTAACCGACACTGGCAGCACTATCACGCCGATCCCCAGGGCTGGCGCAGTTGGGAGTATGGCTTATTTCTGATCCCTGGCGGTTTTTATCTAGCCCTACTCATTCGCTGGTTACGCTTGGGCTGTCGCCTACCCTGTATTGAGCCACATGAGTTCAATCCCGCCTATCAGCGAGCCTTTCGCGATGAAATTCTGGATCCTATTTTGAAGCACTATTTCCATGCAGAACTGCACCAAATTGAGCATTTGCCTGAGACTGGGCCAGTGCTGATTGTGCTGAACCACGCCGGGATGTGCATGCCCTGGGACTTTTTAGGCTTGGGGGTTTTGCTGAGTCAGGCGAGCAATTGGCCAGTGCAACCGTTGGCTCATCATGCAGTGTTTGATCACCCCTGGATCACCTGGTGGCTGCCGCCGGGCTGGACCCAGACGCTTGGCGGCGTGCCCGCAGATCACCAGAACTTTGAAGCGGCTCTCGCTGACAAACGCATTTTGCTGTACGCGCCCGAAGGCTTACGCGGGCCACGCAAAGGCTGGCGACAGCGCTATCAAGTTGCCACATTTGACCCCAGTTTTATTCGCTTGAGTACTCGCCATCAAATTCCGATTTTGCCAGTGATCTGTCTGGGCAATGAATCGCTGCATCCCTGGGCATTTAACCTGCGCCAATTGGCCGCCCGGTTGCACCTACCTTTCTTGCCGCTCTCGCCACTGATGCCCCTGTTTGTGCTGTTCCCATCGATGGGCGTTTGGGCAATGCGCAGCCACCTACGCTACTCCCTGCTGCCAGTCTGGCGACTGTGGCAAACCCAAGCGGCCGACCCACCGCAACCGCGTTCAGCCGCCTATCACCAAGCCCAAGATCTACGAGCCCAGCTGCAAACCGCCCTCACGCGCGCCCTAGCCCAGACCCCCACCCTACCCCCCAAAGCCTGAACCGCGAGGTTCAAAACTCGGGCCTCAGCCCAACCAGCCCGGAACTCGCCGCA
>JANNOU010000126.1:0-42484 GCA_031399305.1 Leptolyngbya sp. SOY_34_metabat_272 | reverse complement strand
ATCTTTGCCTCCCCAATCCTTTGCCGTTCGGGCTTAGACACTTGCCTCAGGCGATCAAGAGCCCTGGACTTGCGACCAGAGCCTTTCCTCTGAGAGTGTGGCAGGGAGTTGCTGTGCCGGTCGGTGACGACACCCGGCGATGCCTGGACTCACTTCAGGTTTCGAGGTCAGGCAAACTCGACAACGCGCTCCCTCAGGCATCCAGTGGGCTGAGCACGCCTTGACATCGGCTATTTCTGGGTTCAAGCCTCGCGCTAGAGAAACAGCAACATGCTCAACACTTGATTGAGAGTTGAGGCTGCAACTTGCCCTTGCACGGCTAGATGGGTGAGAAAGGCTTCAATTATCAAATACCACATCTGTTCGTAGCTGTACTGAATCTGTAGATATGCTGAAAGATTCTGGCTATCTACCTAGATTGAGCGTACTGTGGAAAAACCATTTGTGTATCCACCTGATTTGGGGTGTGATGCAGAAAGTTTCAGTCTAATAATAGTTGTACAGCAAAGGTTATCTGTGGCGCTGTGATTAAAGTCTACTCGTTGATTGCGAAGGTTGATCAGAGAAGTCGTCCTTCAACATCAATGCTATATCTCTGTTATGTGAAACCGTAAGATAAGGAAATCTATGGAGAGATACAATCCCCTGTCCCCTGCTGAAACGTTAGAGGAGAAAAAGCAGCAGGCTCTTCATCAGTGCGATCACCTTATCAAAGATTTTGCCAAACGTGCTGACCGTCATAAAGCTCGATACAAACGGCTTCAGGTCACTAGTATTACGCTAGCTGTTTGCACAACCATTCTCTCGGCTTTGTCTGCCAGCAAAGTCCTTGGGCAATTAGATTGGATCGTCCCAGCTGTAAGCGGTTTGGCAACACTTTCAACAACGTTGTTAAGCCAAACAGATACGCAAAAAATGTGGGTACAATCTCGTGATATCTCTCAACAGTTCCAGACGCAGCTTTTTCTTTACCTACAGTGCAGTGGGGATTATGCCAACATACAGGATGATTCGGAGCGACTCAAGTTGTTCTCAAAGCGTTTGATGGAGGTTTGGTCACAGGCACAGGAGAATTGGTCACAGCAAGCATCTTCTGGAAAGTAGAGAGTATCGAAGTACAGGTTACTGTATCGTCGGCTAGCCACAGACAACGGGCTATTGCACAGGATAGCTCCATTCCATTCCATCCCATCCTTTTCACAACTTAGGTCGGATTGCTATATCTGTGATCTTGAGCAACCAGCCTGGTTTGATTGAGCGGGTCAATTCACCTGAACTCGAAAGCGTGCAAACCCAACATTGTTGGGTGAGGTGATTGGCAAATCACCCAGCTCTACGAAGACAGAACCGTTGGGATTATTGAGATTAGCGCAAGGGGGGGCTGCGGGGTTCAGTGCTGGGAAAAAGCTGCCGATGTCGTCACCTGCGGTGTTCGTAGTGGCGACTGTAGCCCCAAATCGATTGACTACAATCCCTTGGCCTGCGCTGAAGCTATTCGGGAGAAAGGTCGTCCCGCTCGGCACCGGGTCACAGAAATTGACGCCAAAGGCGGTGCTGTTGCCATCCGAGAGGAAGTAGACGGTGTATTCCAACTGATCACCGCTGCGCAATGGAATTGCCGACGGGATATTGGGCACGCCGATCGGGCGCAACGGCGTTTGGTTGAGCACGTTGTCATCCGGATCAGCTGGATCGTCCACGAAACTGCTGACATCAACGCCGCTCAGCGGCGCACCATTTCTGAGCACGGCAGTAATTCGCTTGACCAGACGTAGACGTGGCTCTGGGGCAAAGGGGATGGTGATGCTGGCTTGGTCGTCCTCGTTGGGGTCGTTGTTGTTGGGGGTGGAGTCGGGATCATCCTGGTCGGCGGCAGTGACTTGAGCGGTATTGGTGACAGGGGCACTGGTGTTCACGGTGGCCACGATTTGCAGGGTGACGCTGCTGCCACTAGCCAGGCTGGGGATGCTCCAAACTCCCGTCGCACCGTCGAAGCTGCCGACACTAGGCGTCGCAGACACGAAGGTCAAGCCTGCGGGCAGACGGTCGGTAACCGTCACATTGGTGGCAGTATCTGGGCCATCGTTGGTCAGGGTGACTGTGTAGGTGATGTTCTGCGCCACGTTTGGCGAGGGGATGTCGACCGTTTTGCTAAGCCTGAGATCTGCCTGTTGGCTGGGGGCGATGGGAAGACACTCGTTGAGGCCAATGGCGACCAAGCCGAAATCATCGCCTAGCGTGGTGAGGGCCTGGTCCACAATCGACAACGTGACCGATCGTTGCCCACGTCTTGTGGTGAACGTAAATTGGATGGGCTGCCAAACTTGTCGGACCGTGACTTCGCGCAGAGGTCCGAGGTCCTGACCATCGGCTGCGAGCTGAATCTGGGGGGGAAGTCCAGGCGCACCGGGGACGAGCAGGTTTAAAAAATAAGCAATAAAGCTGTAAGTCGTATTGGGTTGGACGCCGACCGCTTGCTGCCAGATGACCGGCGGATTGGCCGGGTCTACAACTGCAGCTGCCCCAGGGTTGGAATAGAGAAAAGTGTTGGAAGGGTCAACATTGTTCGTCGCATCCCCTGGAAACGGCTGCGGGTCAACCACGCCTGGAAAGCCAGGCGCTCCATCGGCATCTGGATCGTTCGGCGCGAAGTCCTGAGTGAGAATCGCGTAGCCGCCTAGTGGATCGCTTGGATAAACATTGATTCCTCTGAACGGTAGCCGGGCGTCTGTAGTGAACCCGACGTTTCCCTGGGCGAAATTACCATTTTGGATTAGGTTGGCAGGACCTCGGACCGTGCCTGCTGGGCAGGTTGCCCCCCCCGGTACGACCTGCGCTTGCACGGCTTGGGGGAAAGAAGTGCCCGCGAGGACGCTGGGCAGGATCAGGGCTAGGGGCCAGATCCGAATTGGGCGCATGGGGCTGCTCATGCTCATTGGGCATCACCAGGGGCTGGGGGGGTAGAGACCTCGGCGGCGGTCTGGGTCGGAATCGCGTCAGTCGGAGCGGAAACAGAGGCAGGAGGCGGGGGGGCCTCGCGGCGAGGCTCTTGCAGCCGACGCGGACTAGGCCGTTGCAGCCCAAAGCCTCGGAACAGTTCGTTGAGCTTGACCGTTAACGCCACATAAGGACCAGAGTCGGAGCGGTCATTGTTGAATTCCCGATCGCTGGCGCTGCCGAAACTGTAGCCAACGGCTAGTCGTAAATCGGGCGACAGATAGTAGCCCAACTCGGCCACCCAGCCCACCTCGTCGTAACTGGACAAAGCCCCATGGATCCAGCGCACCTCGCCAGCGAGATCGAATTGATAGTTCAATTGATAGGTGGCTCGCAATTGAGCGATAGAAATCGTATCGCCACTGGTGAAGTCGTCATCAAAGGGCTGAGAGGAAGTGCTGCGCAGAGCGTATTTGCCGTAAAACTCCCAGCGCCAGTTGGGAGCGTAGATTGCTTCTAGGGCAAAGGTGTGATCGGTCGCGCCATTGGTGTTGGCATCGAGCAATTCGTTGTCGGGTGTCGAGTCGGGATTTTGACGGTACTCGTACCGCACGAGCGCGTTAAATTGGTCGTTCTCGGGATTGCGATAGGCCATGCCCACCCGCAAGGTTCGGCTGTCGCCTAAGCCGGTGATCAGTTGATTGGAAGAATTGGCCTGTTCGTAGCGCAACAACGCCGTCAGTGCGGGGGACAGTTTGCCCGCAGCCCCGGCGGTGATCACAGTGTTGTTGTCGCCGCTGCTGCTGCGACGTTCGAAGCGGGCGCTGGCTTGAAAGAAAGAATTATTGTTGTATTCGAGGCCAACGCTGTAGCTGTCGCCAGAGCGCAGGAGCAAAGAGGAGGCGCTTTGCCCTACCGCGTAGGGTTGTGCAAACGTGTCGCCGGTGGCCGAGCGGGCAAACACATCCCCGAAGATGCGCTCGTAGGTTAGGTTCAGGCGTAGACCCGGTGCAATCCGCCAACGATGATTCAGGCCGACCGCTCCTTGGGTGGTCATGCCGTTGGCCCCGCCCAAAATCGAGTAGCGCCCGGTGATTTTGGTGTCGTTGGAAAAGCTGTGCTCCATCACCGTATCTAGGCTGGTGATCGAGGGGGAGCCAAATTGGTGGGCCAGACGCACACTCACGCCGGGAAACACACGCCAGTCCAGGCCTACGGTGGTGCGGTCGGGATAGAGCGAGTCGCCAGAGCTGAGGTTCAGCTCATTCTGGGCGCGGAAGGTCAGCCGTTCGGCCAAGGGCAGGGTCAGGCGCGAAACTAGCTGGTTGGAGTCGCCCTCGGAGAAATCGTCGTCGAGGTCATTCCGGCGCTGGCGATTTACCCAATTCACACTCAGAGTGGCGGGACCCAAGCGCTGTTGAACGCCTGCGCTGATCACCCGCAGGCTATTGTCTACCCGGCTGCCCGGTTCGGCTTGTTGGCCCGGTGCAAACAGATCAAACAGATCGGTCTGCACCAGCGAAGAAATGCCGTAATTGCTCTCGTAGTCGTAGCGAAATTGCAGGTTGGTCGTGGGGCCGACCACGGCACTGAGGGCCGCACCGTAGCGGGTCTGACCGGGCACAAAACTGAGCGTGGCGTTGTTGCTGAAGCTTTCATCGACGGCCCGGAAATAGGCGCGACCATACAGATTTGGGGTGATCGTGCTGTTGATTTCCAGTCGATAGGCGTTGCCGCTGACACTGCCAGTAGCATCCAGGGCGTTGATCGAGCGGGAGATCTCCGCGATCACCTCGGCGTTGTCGCCCAGGTCAATACGCGCATCCGCTGCGTATAACTCAAAGTCACGGGAGCCCTGGTCTTCGCGCAGATAGCTGACCCCAGCCCAGCTCGCGCGTTCCAAGGCGCGCGAGAAGTGGTACTGCAACCGAGCACCGTAAATATTAGTGGTGTTACCGTCACCGTCAAATTCGTAGGTCGTCACAACCCGCCGGACCAGTGTATTGCCAAATAGGTCAATCTCTGTAGCCAGAATCGGTTGCCGAAACAACAAAGTCCCCCGGTCGTAGTCGATGTCGTAATCGACGCCGCGCGTGAGAGCTTTCCGCTGAATCACCGTGCCGGGGCGGTACAGCTCCTCGCTTTCGAGAAAGACATTTTCACTGCCGCCAATGACTGGACGCTGCGACAGAAAATAATAGCCGCTGGTACCATCGGGCACGATAGTGTCCCGCTGGAAGCCCTCAATGTTGTTGGCGTAGAGCAGGGTGGCCTGGAGGTTGCCCAGGCTGTAGTTGGCTTTGAATCCGTGCAACTGGCGGGTGGTAGCACTAAACAACTGCGAGGCGCGGGCAAATTCCTCGGTGTTGTAGTCGCCCCACATTGCGTAGTCGGCCTCTGCACCAGGGACCGGTGAGGTCCGCTGCAAGCGCACGAACACCTGGTCAATCGAAGGCGTCAGATAGTCAGAGGTGGAGCTGTCGCCGTAGACGGGATAGTTTTGCTCGCAGAACTGCACGTCTCGGAAGAGGCGATTGGAGCCGTCGCAGGTCTGGTTGAGGGGCCGGTCACTATTGAAGGCAGCAGTCAGCAGCCATTCGCCGATGCGACCAGTGGCGAACACGGCGGCATCGACGTCTGCTTGAATCCCGTCATTGATCCGACCGGGATTCAAAAAGTCGCGAAAGCTGCGGTAGAAGTCGCTGCCGGTGCGGCCAATGCGTAGGCTGACGCTGCCGGTCACGACCGGAGGCCGCAGGTCAGTGACGAACTCCACCTGAGTGAAAGCTTCGACCGCAGGCTCCACGCTGGCGCGCACGCGGACTTTCTGCGCTTGCAAATCCGATTGCAGCTCAGCACTGAACTGCCCTTGGCGAGCGATCACCTGAAAGCCAGGCTGGTCGGGGTCCTGGTCCGGGCCGACGAACCGACCCGCGCTGCTGGTTAAGGTCACTACGACATCGGTCGGCAGTAGTTCCCCAACCGAGTCGGTGACCCGACCCTGCACCATGATCGTCGAGCGTCCGTCGGCAGCGATGCGCGAGTCACCCACCGGCGCGAGTTCCAATTGAGTTGAGGGCGACTCCGAATTCAGATCCAACTCTCCGGTTGCAGGCAGGCCCGCCGGGCCAATCGGAAACAGCTGGGGCGTCTCGCCGCTGAGCAAGGGGTCAAGGGCTCTGGAATTCGGGGGCTGCGACAGGTCTGAGGACTGGGACGGTGCGCCGGTTTGGGCCAGACCGGTCAAGGCGTCTGTCGAGACCAGCGCCTCGCTAGCGCTGGCGCTGGTCACCACCCCCAGCGAGCCCAGACTGGCGGCGAGCAAAACTGGCAAAATGGTCACTGAAGGGATCTTCATCTCAGCGCTGACCCTCCTCGTCTAGGGGCGTCACAGCAAAGTTCATCCGCGCTAAACCGCCAGGCTCCAGACGAACCAGACGCGACTGGCTGTTGCGCTCCAAGCGGTAGCGATTGGGGGCAAGCTTGTAGCCCGGCACACTGCTCAAATCCAAGCTGCCGGTGTGGTTACCGTTGAGTACATTAGCCAGGGAAAACAGGCCGTTGACGTCAGTGGTGACGCGATTGCCGTCAGACAGGTAAATGACTGCGTCGGGCACGCCTGGCTCACCCGGTTGTTGCTCGCCATCGAAGTTTTTGTCCACAAACACCCGGCCAATCAGAGTGCCGCAGTCGGATAGGATACCGGGTCGGATGCGCAGCAAATGGCTGGCCGTTCCGGAACTTATCGTGCCGCCGGTCGGGTTGGTGCCCTGCGCTGAAGCTGAGTTGCGACCCGAGCCGCGAATGGCGTCCGGCGTGATCGAAGCCGCGTAGGCCACGGAGAGAACGCCGCCGGGCGGTAGGCTGCTAGTGAAGGTGAAGCTGACCGTTCGGTTGGAGGTGTTGATATTAGTCAGGGTGGCCGGGACGGTGCTGTTGCCAACGGTTAGCGAAGCCCGCAGCGAATCCTTTAGAAACAATACGCCGCGTGGCAGCACATCAGTGATTGTGAGGTTGTTAATCGCCACCTCGCCGGTATTGCGGATTGAGAGGCGATAAACTACCGTATCGCCGGGCTCTGCTGAGGCCCGGTCTCCCACTTTGACAATGTCCAACGAGGCAGGCGTAGGCGTCACGGAAGCCTGGACTTGGTTAGAAGTCACCGTGTCAATTTGGGCGCTCGGATCCGACCCGCGCCTGAGATTGGCGTTTGCTGAGTTGACGATGCTGTCCTGCGCAGCAGCAGAGCCTATGCGGTAAGCAACAGGACTAGTTAGTACGATAGAGAGCAAAAGACCCACCTGACCCAATAGATCGAGACGCACGCCCATGTCAGCGTTTTCTCCACAGTTTCCCCGAACAATCCTGTAGCGATAAATCTATAAGTACCAGAAAATCCACGGACTTTGTCGACGAGTTTGTAAAATTTGCCTGCGAAAATACGGAGAGCATATCACATCATGCTCAAAAAACAAGAGATATTGAGCTTGAGTTGCTACGGATTTCACGGATAGTGCGTGAACTTCCGCGACGTCACAAAACAGAAGGCCTCTTGTTTTGTGACGTCGCGGGGGATCTACCTGAGGAGTCCCGCCGTGTAGCGCTTGGGGCCGACGTTAACTCAGCGCTAACGCAATGAACGCTCTCCCGCCAGCCGGGCTACAGAAACAGTGAAGACAAGCTAACGCCTACCTATAAACACAGCTAGGCAGTGGCTATAGCTATAGGCCCTTTTGCTGCGGCACTAATCCTGGCTGGGGTTCTCCACAGGTTGCTCCCGGAGCAGCTACCTCTTAGGGAGTTTACACCCCAAGACAGCCTCTCTGAGGAAATATGAGGGATTCCCTACTGAACTTGAAAGGGATGGTATTTACAATACGAACGGTGACGACAACCCGCTGGAATGCCGGCTGGGGCGCGGGGAGTCAGTCTGGCCTATGGTTAAGACACTCCCACAAAGACAGAGCAGCGGTCGGTTCGGCTCGTAACCTGATAGATACCTACCAAGGATTTCTAGTCTGCTGCCTTGGAGGGGGATGTTCCCATGATTTTGATTTCTCCCTTTGCCACCGCCCGCGCCTTGGTGCGCACCTACCGCGCCTACAGCTCTGCGCCCGTAGAGTGTATCTGGAAAAAGGTCGTCGATCTCGCTGATGTCTCCTGGCATCCCCTGCTAACTGACACCAATATTCCCAAGGGCCTCACGGTGCGCCCTGGTTTGATCTACCAGGCGGTCACTCGGCTGGCCCCTATTCCTGTATGGATCTTTGTGGAGCGGGTGAAGCCCGGCGAGTTGCTCAGCGTGCGCATTCTGGCGTTGCCAGGTGTGGAGGAGCGGGTGACCTATCGGGTAGAATCGACGATCTGCGGCACCTGCATCTCCTACTCGGTAACCTTGAGCGGTTGGCTATCGCCCTTCGTGTGGTGGTTTCTGCGTCCCTATGCCGCGCGAGTTGCCTCGGAGCTAGCGCTGGCGGTTGAGAATGAAAATGACCCGCTGAGCAGCAACACAGACTCGAAAGGCTTCCAATGTTTCTAGCCGGTTTTCGATACACTGAACTGGCTGTCGCTGCGGCTACCTGATGGAAATCTTGCCTGCCATTGACCTCTTGGGGGGGCGCTGTGTCCGGCTGTACCAAGGTGATTACGCCCAAGCTGAGGTATTCAACGACGAGCCGCTAGCGATGGCGGAACACTGGGCGGCGCAAGGAGCCAGCCGCCTGCACCTGGTTGATTTGGATGGGGCGAGAGAGGGCAGCTTACAAAACGGGCCGCTGATCGAGCGCATCGCCCAACGGCTCTCGATTCCGGTTCAGGTCGGGGGGGGGTTACGCGACCGTAAGGCCGTCGCCAGTCTTCTCAATTCCGGTGTATCGCGAGCAATTTTGGGCACGGCAGCTGTCGAGCAGCCCGAGCTGGTCGCGCAGCTAGCGCGGGAGTTTCCAGACCAGATCGCGGTAGGCATTGATGCTCGCAACGGCAAAGTGGCAACGCACGGCTGGCTAGAGACCTCGGAGATCTCAGCCGTTGAGTTGGCGCAACAGATGGCGGATCTTGGCGTTGCCGCGATCATCTACACCGACATCCAGCGAGATGGCACGCTCAGCGGTCCCAACTTGGAGGCCCTGCGCCAGATGGTCCAGGCCGTTTCGGTGCCGGTGCTCGCCTCGGGCGGCATCAGCTCGGTCACTGACCTCCTCAGCCTGTTCGCCATACCGGCCCCCGGTGTGCAGGGCGCAATCATTGGTCGGGCGCTCTACACGGGCAACATCTTACTGCGCGAAGCCTTACAAGCCGTTGGCCCAGGCCGTCTCCAGGATGTTCCACCTGACCTAGGCCGCACGGCTCTCGCCTGAGACAATTTTCCGCTTTTCGGGTTAAATCAGCGGCTAACGCGACCAGACTGGCCGCTCTCTGGGGCTGACTTGTGACCTGCCAGGCCTGAAGTCCGGGCAGCCAATTGCCACCTCGGTCAAAGCAGCAGCGGGCTGGACGGTACATTTCAGGTGATAGTCACCTGTCAAGAACTGACAGCCGCTGCAGGGAATCTGATGTAGTTGTCGCAGGGTCTGGACACCCGAATGCAGCGTCATCCAGGCATTCCAACCCAGCAGCAAGATCAAGCCCCAGACTGCACAGAGGCAAAACGGCACCTGCAAGGGAGCCAGAAACTCGAATAGCGGGCGCAGCAGCAGAAACACAGGCAAGACCTAGGACAATTGGACCCGATGCTCCCTGCAATCCTGCTCTCAGAGCAAGGTCTGTGAAGCACTCCCCTCACCAGAATTTGCCAAAATTTACAGACCTTGATACTTGGGCAATCGATTGCTCCAATTTGTAGTCCCAAGCTCTTTCTAAGAGAACACTGTAAACCCACACCGCTGAGCAGGCTTTCCTGGTCAACCGCCCCATTGTGCAAGAAACTGAGGAGGCTATCCAAGCTTGCCGCAGGAGCTGGTATGTCCTCAGAAGCCAGGCGTTCTAACCGCAAGCGGCCTCCGCTCGCTGACCTCGGGCCTCGCAGTGTCGCCTTTGCAATTGACTTCAGTGCGTGCTGGCTGGGCAGCAGTCTGTTTGCTGTTGGGGCGACTCAATTTACTCTATTTGCCCTGTTGTGGTTCGGCCTGCGGGTCGCCCTGGTGGTGCGCAACCAGGGTCAGAGTCCGGGCCACTGGGCGCTGGACCTCAAGGTCGTCGAGCAGCGCACGGGGCGGGTACCAGGGCTCCTGGAGCTAAGCAAGCGCGAGGGTGTCGCCCTATTGGCTGCCTGGGGCTTGCTGGCGGCGCTGGTCAACCCGACGGTGTTCTTTCTGCTGGTGCTGCTGCCACTGGTAGATGGCAGCTTTGCCCTGCAAGACCCCGACCGCCGTCAAGCACTCCACGACCGACTGGCGCAGACCCTGGTGATCCGCAGCCGTCGAGGGTTCTCCCTGGACGAAAAAGCCCGCTTCTGGCTTGCTCAAGTAAGAAACCGTGTGAGATAATAACGGTTTGCGCTAGTATGAGCCTCGGCTCAAGCGAGCGCTGCTTTTTTGTACCTCTTTGCTCCGCGCAAGCGAAACCTCAACTCATGGCTAGTAAGAAGGGCGTTCGCCTCATCATCACCCTGGAATGTACGGAGTGTCGGACCAACTCAGACAAGCGGTCTCCGGGCGTCTCCCGCTA
Source organism: Leptolyngbya sp. SOY_34_metabat_272 (assembly GCA_031399305.1). GTDB lineage: Bacteria > Cyanobacteriota > Cyanobacteriia > FACHB-261 > FACHB-261 > FACHB-261. The sequence continues at coordinate 31,882 of JANNOU010000126.1, read as the reverse complement.
CACCACCACCAAAAACCGTCGCAACACCACCGCGCGGCTAGAACTCAAGAAATTCTGCCGCCACTGCAACCGGCACACCCCCCACAAGGAGATCAAATAGCTCATGCCCTACTACCGCAAGCGTGTCTCGCCGATCAAGCCCGAGGATCCGATTGACTACAAGGACGTCGACTTGTTACGCAAGTTCATCACCGAGCGCGGCAAGATCCTGCCCCGCCGCATTACTGGCCTGACCGCCAAGCAGCAGCGCGATCTGACCCAGTCGATCAAACGGGCTCGCATCATCGCCTTGCTACCGTTTGTGAATAAGGAAGGCTAAACGGTCAACCCTGCAGTGAGTGGCCCTGGCTCGCGAGCGAGTGTCACGGTCTGACGACCTGCTCTGGATCGATTTGATGAAATCGTAGCTGTGGGGGCCAGTGGGTTATGCAGCGGTTGCCAGAAATCAGCCGTCTTCTGAAGCGTAAGTTTGCCCTCAATAACCAGAGCGTGCGAGCTGAGTTTAAAGATGGCTGTCTCTATGTGTTCTGCGAAGCCCACGCCCCGCCGGAGAAAAACATTACCTTAGCTGCTGTGCGGGGGGCACTAGTCGGGCTCGACGCGCCAGGGATTCTCAACATCCAAGTTTTCGGGTGTGCCATGGGCTATCCCCAGCCAGTCTGGGTGGGTCAGATCGACCCCAAACTGCTGCGCGCGCCCCGGCAGCCCTCGGTGGATGGCTCGACCAGCTGAGCTTGGGCCACCTTCAAGGGACGGGTGGGCTTGCCTGATATCATGAGCGGGTAGAATAGCCAAGCGCGGGCCAGCAGTTGTGGAGAAAGGGACACTCGTCGAGTTTCGGGACGGCAAAGGTCATCGCTTGGGGGTTGTCGAGCGACCCGAAGGCAAGAAGCACTGGCAGATTCTCGATGAAGTAGGCCAGATGCACACCCTGCATCCCCGTCAAATTGCCTACACGGTAGCAGGTCAGTCTTACACCTACCGGGAGATTTCAGCTTTTTGCCAGGCCGTGCAGCCCTACCTGGATCCCGAGAGCCTAGCAGTCGCCTGGGAGTTTTTACTAGAGGAGGGCGGTGCCACGCCCATTGGCCCGCAGCAGATGGCTGAGATCCTGTTCTCGGAGCAGAGTCCGACCACCTGTTATGCGGCTCACCGGCTGTTGGCCGACGACCGGTTGTACTTCAAGCAAAAAGGCGATCTTTATGAGCCGCGCCCGGCGGGTCAGGTTGCCGAGCTGAAGCACCAACTGGAGGTTGAGCAGGTCCGGGCGCAGGAGTGGTCTGGGTTCCTGGAGCGGGTGCAGCAGCGGTTGGAGGGCCTGACAGTCCGCTGGTCTTCTGCCGACCGGCTACGGCTAGAAGCGGTGGAGCGTTTTGCAACTTGGGGCGAGGAAGCGTCAGACCGCACCGCAGCCCAGGAAGTTTTGGGCGCAACTCACTATGATCGCAGTGAACAGGGAGCGTTCGAGCTCCTGGTGGCTCTGGGGCTATGGAGCCCTCATGAAAACCTAGTCATGCGCAAGGCTCAACTGCCGACGCGCTTCAGTGCGGAGGTCATGCGCTTGGCTCAGGAATACTCAACGGCACCCCAGCCCGATTCTGATGCCGATCGGCGTCGGGATCTCACCAAGCTCAAGACCTACACCATCGACGACGAGAGCACCCGCGAGATTGACGATGGTCTCAGCGTTGAGGTTTTGCCCGAGGGAGGTGAGCGGCTGTGGATTCATATCGCTGACCCCACCCGCTGGTTGGCTCCCGGCGACCTGCTGGATCGCGAGGCACGGCGGCGAGCCACCAGTGTCTACCTGCCAACTGGCAGCCTGCCCATGTTCCCGGTCGAACTTGCGACTGGTCCCATGAGCCTGATCCAAGGTAAACGTTGCGAGGCGCTGAGCTTCGGCGTTGACTTAGCACCAGAGGGTTCGGTCCTGGGCTATCGCATTCAGCCCAGTTTCATTCAGCCTACCTATCGTCTGACTTACAACGATGTCGACGAGATGCTGCAGCTGGGTATTGCAGCCGAGCCGGAGATCGCTATTCTTAACCGTTGGGCGGTTATTCGCTTCGCCTGGCGGCGGACGCAAGGGGCAATCCCGATCAATCTGCCAGAGACCACGATCAAGGTCTACCCTGGCGAAGACGGTGAGTCAGAGGTCAGCTTGGAGGTTCTAGAGGATTCTGCCTCCCGATTGCTGGTCGCAGAGATGATGATTCTGGCAGGTGAGGTGGCCGCTCATTTTGCGCAGGAGCGCCAGATCCCCATCCCCTTCCGCAGCCAAGTTGCCCCTGATCTGCCGCCCGAGGAGGTGCTGCTTCAACTGCCACCTGGACCCGTGCGCGAGTTCGCGATCTGCCGCTGTATGACGCGGGGGGAAATGTCGACCCGGCCCAGCCGCCACGCGGGTCTGGGGCTGGACGCCTACGCCCAGGTGACCTCACCGATCCGGCGCTACAGCGATCTGGTGGCTCATTTCCAGATCAAGGCTCACCTGCGTGGGGAACCGCTGCCCTTTAGCTCTGAAGATCTTAAAGACCTGATCGCTATGGTGGACACCGCTACCTACGAAGCCACCCAGGTTGAGCGCCTGACCAACCGTTATTGGAGCCTGGAGTTTTTGCGCCGCCAGAGAGATCAGACCTGGCGGGCGCTGATGCTGGATTGGCTGCGTGAGCGCGAAGACCTAGCCCTGATTTTGCTTGAAGATCTGGGCTTGAAGCTACCCATGCGCATGAGCCGTACCATCGTCCCTGGCGACATCCTAGAGGTTCGGGTCAGCGATGTGGATCCCCGTAAGGATGTGATTCACTTCCGTGAGGTGCACCGCCAGGAGTTGTTGCCCCAAGAGCAGTTGGTTTAGGCCAGCCCGGCTACAAGTCTAGGCGCGGAATCGCTTGAAGGACGCCGATCCCCAGCTCCTCAGAGGAGAGCGACTTGGACTCAAACAGCGCCAGCATGTGTTTCGGTTGGGGATTGCCTCGGGATTGGCCCGTGGCTCCCATGGCAATCACCAGGCCACAGTAGCCCTCCGTTTTGCGACAGCGCTGGTTCCATTTCTGCTTGGCCTGCTCGTGGACGGGATCGTCCTGTTCAAACTCGCCAAACAGGTGCAGTCTGCCATCGCCCGTCTGCAAGATACCCAGTTCGTACTTGTCTCCAAACAGCGACTCACCCGGGTTGAAGCAGACGCCCGTGACCCCTCCGGCATCGCGCAGCTGCTGGATCAAATCCAGCGCCTTGGGCCGGGAGGTTTGCACCAATAGTACAGGCAGGTGGTCGCTCTTCTCCGGGAAACTGCTCTCGGCGGCCTGATAGTAGTGGATGCCTTCGCGCAGATATTCGGCCAACAGCCAGGACACCCCGCCAATCGTCAGCAGTGCATCGCCCGGTAGCAGGTCTTCGTGAAGCGTGAAGGCATCCTCCTCGGCTGGTTGCTCGCCCATCATCGCCAGGTGATCGGCCAGCTCAGGCAAAGTCTCGACGATCGCGCTGATCGTCGCCATCGTCTGGCTCAAGGGACCAGCACTGGCGGAGCTCTCGTCGCCTGCTGCTTCTGAGGCTTGCAGCAGCGCCGGGATGCGGTACTGAGTACGAATCGCTGGAAACTCCCCTGAGTGCAGCTGACGGCGATGCTGTTTGAGAAAGCGAATCAGTGCGGTTAGGGCACAGTGAAGCACCGCCGCCTCTTCGTCGTACAAAAAAGGCCGACCGCCCTCCAGGGGATGCAGGCTGCCGAACACCGGATACACCTGATCCAACCGCCAGCCCAGGCTGCGGGCAAGCTGGATCTCCTCGGGCTCCGCATCATCCGCGTCATCAAACAGCACAAACAGACAGTCCTGGCTTAGGAACGCCTCTTCCGTTCCCTGCCCACCAGCCTGCCGCCCCGCGATTTGCTGCCGAAACCGCAGCAGCGACTCCTGTGAACGATAGAAAATCACCCCCTGCTCCAGACCTAAACGGCCCATCACTGTGGCGTGGAGCGTCCCAACCTCCCACTGCTGGATCTCCAGCGCGATGACCTGATGATCCCAAAGAAACTCCCAGGCAGCCAGCCGCCAGAGCTGCTCAGCCAAGTGACATACCGGCTCGGCAGCGGGCTGCGGCAGCGTCGGCAACTGCCCGTTGAGACTCTGCTCCAGACCGCTAAAGATGTCATCGATCAGGGGCAGCTGCGGCGCGTAATCCACGGTGATGTCCAGCTCCTGCAACACGCCCCGCAGGTAGAACTGAAGCTCCCGGCTCCGCACCAGAACCCGCCGGGGCCGAGCCGGGAACGCAGGGCTCTGAGGGGTCTCAATTGCCTTCAGTAGCGTCCGTACCACGACTTCTGGTCCAGCCCCGGCTTCCACCATGTCCATCGCGCGCACTGTGCTCTGCGCCTCGTCTACCCACAGCACACATTGCAGATCACTGCTGCCGCCTGGAATGGCCTGGGCGGGCAGTGCCCGCTGGTCACCCTCCCAGACCGCAGCAACCTGCTTCAGCCGCTGGAGACGTCGCTGAGTGGATCGATTGAGAGCGTTCATGCCGCAGCTTCAGCCCCTGTCTGGGATGCAAGACAGCCCCTAGCCTGGCTAGGGGTTCCTAAATCTTACGTGCATCCCGAGGCGGTTGCGCTTTACACGTCCAAGAGTCACTCAAGAGTGGATGTACTGACGCAGGCTTTGTTGTTGAGAACAGCGTAGCTTCTGCAAAGCAGTCTTCTCCAGCTGGCGAATGCGCTCACGGGTCAGCTCAAACCGCTCTCCCACCTCCTGCAGAGTCAGACACGCGCTACCGTCCAGGCCGAAGCGCAGGTTTAGGATCTGACGCTCGATTGGTTTGAGGCAGGCCAGTGCTTGCTGCAATTCCCGACGTAGCGCCCAGGCTTGCAATTCTCCTAAGGACTGCCCAGTGCACTCGTCCTCCAGCAGGTCGCCCAGACAGGTATCTCCCTCACTGCCCACCGGCATATCCAGGGAAACCGGCGATTGGGCAGAGCGCTGAATCAGGCGTAGCTTCTTAGGCTTGAGGCCCATTGCAGTCGCCAACTCGGTCTCGCTGGGCAGCCGCCCCGTGGTCTGCACCAGCGTGCGTAAGGTGAGCTTGAGCTTGCGCACTTTCTCCATCATGTGGACCGGCAGACGGATGGTCCGAGACTGGTTAGAAATCGCGCGGGTGATCCCCTGGCGGATCCACCAGTGGGAGTAAGTGCTGAAACGATAGCCCTTCTCCGGGTCAAACTTCTCCGTCGCCCGCATGAGGCCAATATTACCCTCCTGGATCAAGTCTAAGAAGGGTACACCCTGGCTGACATACTTCTTCGCAACGCTGACCACCAACCGCAAATTGGCCCGAATCAGTTGCTGCTGAGCCTGTTTCCCCAATCGCAAGGTTTGCCGCAAATGAGCGATCTCCTGTCCCAAGTGGTTCGCTAACTGCTCCCAGCTCAGCTGGACATTTAACTGCTCCGCAAGCTGTGCCCGTGCCTCCTCCAGAACAAGCATGGCCTGGACCTGCCGAGACAGCGTAATCTCCTCCTGGTAGTCAACGCGGGGCACGCGACCAATCTCGTTGAGGTAGGAGTCAACTGAATCCCAGCTAGCGGTAGCAGTCAGGTTCATGGGCATTTTCCTCAGCCACTACAGGTCTTACCAACGTTGGAGTTGAAGAATCACTGCGTTCGTATTCTTTAGCCTAGGGAGGCCAGCAAGACCGCAGTAAACGAAAATCGATCAAGAACTTAAGCCGAGACCAAGAACTCTCTAGATATGCAGATATCTGATTATAATTCCTGGCCTATGATTCGGCAAGGCTTCGAGCTCAATTCGGGTGAAGCTGCAAGTGCACTGGCCTTCAGGCTTGGGGGTTGGTAGCGGTCACCTTAGTGTCCCCGTGAAAGTAGTCACAACAGTCCATCAGTTTTCGATCATTTCTCTCCAAGGGTCCGAGCGAGCTCGCCGCGATCTTCGATACTTAAGGCATGCCGCGTCGGGGTTCTCAGCCTGCCAACTTAATCGGCTCTCGGGTCCGTTGGATGCGGGAGCGCCTGCAGCTGACCCAAGACGAGCTCGCCGGTCGCCTGTCTCGCTACGGCGTGCATCTGGACTATGTCAAAATCGGCCAGATCGAAAATGGTAAACGCCGGGTGATCGACTGGGAACTAGTGGGCTTCGCCAAGGCATTGGGCGTTTCGATCAACTGGCTGTTGAGTGGGGATGAGGGAACCCTCTGAATTTACGGCGCTCCAACTGGAGAGGCAGACCGGAATCTCAGTGGAAAACCTGATTTCAGGTGATTCAGGCGTCCAACATACTGAGGCTGAACGTAAGACCTGCAGCTCGGTTTGCAAGCGGCACCATGCTTTTCCCTTCCCAGTCCACACCGACGATCCCCTTGGTGATGTCTCGGGTTAGCAACCCTCCTGCCTCCGATCGGCCTCGCATCTTGGTAGTGGATGATCACCAGCCCAGCCGCCTCACGGCAGTGGCACTGCTGGCAGCAGATGGCTACGACGTCGTTGAGGCTGAAAATGGGCCGGTTGCCCTCAGCCGGGTACTAGAGTTCAACCCTGATCTGGTGCTGCTGGACGTCATGATGCCAGGGATGGACGGCTTTGAAGTGTGCCGTCGTCTCAAGCAGGACGACGGCACCCGCCTGGTACCCGTGATTTTCATCACTGCCCTCAATGACCGCCGCTCTCGTATCTTGGGCATTGAGGCGGGCGGCGATGATTTCCTGGCTAAACCCTTCGATCAGGTAGAACTCTCGGCGCGTGTGAAGTCTCTGGTGCAGCAGAAGCGCCTAAACGAAGACCTCGACCATGCCGAGCAGGTGTTGTTCTCAATCGCGCAGGCTGTCGAAAGTCGTGATCCTAATACCGGCGACCACTGCGAGCGCCTAACGCATCGAGGCAGAGCCTTTGGCGAATTCCTGGGCTTGGGGCGGGCTGAGATCAAAGACTTAATGTGGGGTGGCTACTTGCACGACATCGGCAAGGTTGGCATCCCCGACTCTGTCCTGCTTAAGCCGGAGCGCCTGACGCCCGAGGAATGGGTGATTATGCAGCAGCATGTGATCATCGGCGAACGCATCTGTCGTCCCTTGCGTACGATGCAGGGCGTCCTGCCGATTATCCGCCACCACCACGAGCGCTGGGACGGCTCCGGCTACCCCGACCAGTTCCGGGGTGAACAGATTCCTCTGTTGGCCCGCGTGTTTCAACTGGTTGACATCTATGATGCTCTCACTAGCGAGCGCCCCTACAAGCGAACCTTTAGTCCAGAAGAGGCCCTATTCATCATGGCAGAGGAGACGGCTAGAGGCTGGCGCGACCCTGAGCTGATCGCCCGCTTCTGTGGCTTCATTCAGGTCACCGAAGGCCCCCTGGGATAAAGGCTCTGGTGACCTGATGGCCCAGGGGCGCACAGTGGTGCGCTCCCGTTTGAGCTGGCTGAGGTTACGCCCAGAGAATCAGGCGAGGCTCGTAGACGTTAGTCAGGTCTGCATGGCGGGGCAGGACGCGTAGCGCCAATCCATGCAGACCGCTGCTGGTGTAGGCCAAGGTGCCGGTGTAGATGCTGCTGTTGCTTTGCGGATCGATGCCCTGGTGGATCAGTGAGACCGCCTGACCCTGAACAATCTGACCAGTCTCGTTCACTGCGCCCTGATAGAGTTCGACCTGAACGTCTTCGGGCTTGAGGTGAGCCAGGTTGAGGCGGGCTTTGATGGCAATCGTTTGATTCACCAGCAGCTCGCTGGGCACGGGTAGGTCGCTGGCATCCCCTGAGGAGATATCAATGTCTTCGATGCGGATCGCGTACCAGTGGTGGAAGAGGCTTTGCTTCCAGTGGGCGAGGGTCTTGGCAGGGGCGTATTGGTTGCTGGTCATGATGCGATAGCGGTCGCTGGCTGGGAAGTAGCCCTTGAGCGCGTAGTCGCGGACCATGCGTGCCGTATTGAATACGGGTGAGTTGAGCCGGATGGCATCCTTCATCTTGGCCACCCAGCCACGCGGGATACTGTCTTCGCCGCGGTCGTAAAACAGGGGGCAGACTTCTTTTTCCAGCAGCTCGTAGAGGGCGTTGGCTTCGACGTCGTCCTGGTAGGTGAGGTCGGTGTAGTCTTCGCCTTTGCCGATTGCCCAGCCGGTGCGCACGTAGTCGGCCTCGTCCCACCAGCCGTCGAGCACGCTCAGATTGAGTAGCCCGTTCATCGCCGCTTTCATGCCGCTGGTGCCGGAGGCTTCGCGGGGGCGGCGAGGCGTGTTCAACCAGACGTCACAACCGGCAACCATCAGGCGGGAGACGTACATATCGTAGTCTTCCATGAACACGATGCGGCTGCTGAGCCCCTCTTCGCGCAGGAAGTGCACGATTTTGCGGATCAGCTCTTTGCCAGGGTCATCTTTGGGGTGCGCTTTGCCGGCAACGATGAACTGAACCGGGCGGTCTTTGCTCGAAAGCAGGTGCTTGATGCGCTCGACATCGCGCAGGAACAGGGTAGCGCGTTTGTAGGTGGCGAAGCGCCGCGCAAAGCCGATGGTCAGCGCGTAGGGATCGAGCACTTCGCCGGCTGCCATGATGTCAGACGGGGAAGCGCCACGCTCGCGCATCTGCTTCTGCAGGCGCTCTCGGGCGAAGACGACCAGACGGGCGCGACAGCGCTCATGATTGCGCCAGAGTTCTTCGTCGGGGATGCTGTGGACGCGGGGCCAGAGTTCGTCTTCGGGGGGGGCGTCGGACCAGCGGGGGCCGAGGTAGCGCTCGTACAGATCTTGGGTGTCGCCGTGGACCCAGGTCAGAGCGTGGATGCCGTTGGTGACCGAGGTGATCGGCACTTCGGTTGCGGGTAGCTTGGGCCAGAGCCCTTTGAACATGTTGCGTGAGACCTCGCCGTGCAGCTTGGCGACACCGTTGATGAAGGTTGCCATGTTGATCGCCAGGACTGCCATGCTGAAGTCTGAGCGCAGGTCGCCTGGGTCTTCGCGGCCCAGGGCGTGAAATTCTTCTTTGGTGAGGCGGAAGCTATCGGCGTAGTGGCCGAGATAGTAGTCGATCTTATCGACCGGGAACAGGTCAATGCCCGCTGGGACAGGCGTGTGCGTGGTAAACAGCTGGGTGGACTGGGCGACTTGGTGGGCCTCTTCAAAGCTCAGGCCGTCTTCTTGGATCATCAGTCGGATCCGCTCCAGGGCCAGAAAGGCGGAGTGGCCTTCGTTCATGTGGAAGGCGGTGATCTTGAGGCCTAGTGCCTTGAGCATGCGCACGCCGCCGATCCCCAGCAGGATCTCTTGGTGGATGCGCAGGTCTTTGTCACCGCCGTAGAGATAGTCGGTGATGTCCTGGTCGTATTGGTTATTGGGCTCGATGTTGGTGTCGAGCAGGTAGAGGGGCACGCTGCCCACCTGCACTCGCCAGACGCGGGCGTAAACCTTGCGTCCAGGGCAATCGACCTCAATGCGCAGCTCGGCGCCTTCGGCGTCGCGTTCCAGGTGCAGGGGCAGGTTATGGAAATCGTTGATCGGGTAGCGCTCTTGCTGCCAGCCGTCGGCGTTGAGATATTGCGAAAAGTAGCCTTTCTGGTACAGCAGACCGACGCCCACCAGCGGCAAGCCTAGATCCGAGGCCGACTTGAGGTGGTCGCCCGCCAGCACGCCCAAGCCGCCGGAGTAAATCGGCAGGCAGTCGGTGAGGCCGAACTCTGCTGAGAAATAGGCGTAGCATTCGCCTTCGCTAGCCTGGGCGGTCCGGTGCTTGTCAAACCAGGTGCGTCGCTCCAGGTAGTTCTCGAGCTGGCGGGCTGCTCTATCAAGCTGCGCGAGGAAGCCTTCGTCTTCGGCGGCCTCCTGGAGGCGTTCCTGGCTGATCGTGCCCAGCATCAAGACTGGGTTGTGGCGGCTGGCGTCCCAGAGGTCGTGATCTAGGCGGCGGAATAGGCTGGTGCTCTCGACACTCCAGGTCCAGTGCAGGTTGTAGGCCAACTTGCGTAAGGGTTCCAGACGCTTGGGCAAAGCCGGTGTGACGTTAAAGGTGCGAATCGGCTGCATAGAGACCAGAACCCTCCCTAAGAAGATCGCAAACCGCGACTGAATCTACCTGCGTTATTGTGTCGGGAGTTTTCAGGGATCGCCATCTTCTTTACAAAAGCTTCCAGTGAGGATACGACCTGGGCTCAGACGAAAATTTTGCCGACACGGATCAGAATTGTGACAACGCTATCCAGTGCGTTCAAAAAAGAAACGGTGTCGGAACTGCGATCTAGAATCTGCTGCAGGCTCTGGCTGCCCTCGGCAAAGGCTGTTTCGTTTTCTTGCGCTTGTAAGGCGATCCGCGCCATCTGCAGGTTTTCGAGTTTGTTAATCAGCGCGAAATTCTGGGCGCGACAGGAGAAGTATTGCGCTCGTTTGACCTCATCCACAAGCTGGCTTGGGTCGATGCTATTCAGGCGCTTTTTTAAGGTTCTCTGGTCTTGCAGAGCTTGGGCGATGAACTGCTCCGCGTCTGGGTTTGACAGGGGGGACATCGGGGGTCTCCTTGGACTGGTCCAAAGCTTGGATGACACTGGTCAGCGATTCAAGGTTGGCTAAAAACGCATTGAGGCGAGCCGTGCTCAATCTGCCGCCGACAAAATCCTCAAAAATACTCTCGAATTCACTGGCCGCATCGCTGGCCGCTTGAAGTTGCTGCGCCAAGACTTCTAAGTCCAAGACCTTTCGACGTGTTGCGATCCAGTCGTCTGGCTTGGCAATGGGCTCGCTAGCCAGGAGCGGGTTAATAACCATGCGTTCCTCCTGGTTGACTCGGATGTCTCTGAGATCGGCCCTGATTTGCTGAGCGAGCAACTCGAGCAGCTTTCGCTGAAGACCAAGTTCGGTGCGAATGACCTCCTTGCGTTGCGCTAGCTCAGCTCTGAGCGCGCCGCGAATGCTGGTGCTAATTGCTAGCTGACTGAACGTGTCAATCGATTCTTGCCGCGCAACCAACGGTTGCAGTCGAGCGCTGACGGCCCCCAGATTGGCCACAATGTCGCGGATGGAGGTCTGAGCCGTTTCGGGGGCGCTGGAGGTTGCCAAGCCATTGATCAGGGAAAGGTAGCGAGCCAACAATTGATTGTGGCGGCGGATCAGGCCAATGGTGTCTAACTGATCCAGATCGGCCTCAGACAGCAAGCGATAGTCCTCACGGGACAGATTGCGCAGCCGGTCGAGGCTCAGTAGCTCTTCGGAGGTGCTGTTAATACGGGTGTTGGCTCTGGCAACTAGAAGCCTGTCGATCGTGCTGATGTAGCGGCTTCCGGCCTCGGCCAGCCTGGCGTATTCCTGCGTCGAGCGACAGCCACTGGCGAGAGCCGTCAGGGCAAATGTGATCGCGGCGACTCGACAACTTTTTTTGATCATGGATTCTTTGCCTCTAGCCATAGGATAAGGCGTGGGGGCTCGCCTCCCTGGTCCACGCACCCCCTTCGGTCGCTCTCGAACCAGTCTCCGGGCCTCGTGCGAGAGGCTTTGAGACTCAGGCGAGAGGTTCTGATGCTCTTGCCTGAGTCTTAGAACTTCTCGGTCGAGATTCCGAGACTCGCCCGAGAGATCCAGAACTTCGTGCGTGAGATTCAAAGCCTCGTGCGTGAGTCTCAGAACCTCGCCTGAGAGTTCCAGAACCTCGCGCCTGAGTCTTAGAACCTCGCCGCCGAGGCCGGGAGCCTGGATCGGGGAGGTTGAGCCCCGCAGATCTTGCCCTTGCACAAGCTACAGCTACCTACAACCGCTTCATCACATCGCCGAGGCATTCGGCGGGGATGCTGGAAAGCGCCTTGGCCTGACCTTCGATGCCGAACGCCGCAAACACCTCGCGAACGTCTTGGATCAAGTTACCAATCGCAGTCTGGTAGGCTTGGGGCTGATATTGCCAGCCCTGGGCCGCCCGACTGTGATGACGCAGAGCGCGGTCGAGGTTGCGTCTGCGATTGCCCACGCTGAGGCAACGGTAAGCGATGCCCAGGTTGTTATGCGTGGCGCTGAGGTCGAAGCTGGCAGGCGCAGGTGGCTGTTGCACTTCGGTGTAGTGCAGCGCTGCTTCATAGGCCATAATCGCGCGCTGCAAATTCTCCGCCGAATCCAGATGCTGCGAGAGGTGCCAGTAGGCGGTGCCCAGGTTGTTCTGGGTGGCCGCGTAGCCTGCAGGCGTGCGCTCAGGCGTGCGGTGAACCAGGGCCGCTTCATAAGCGCCAATCGCCTTGAGCAGGTTGGTGCTGGCGTCCCCGGTCTGTGCGTCCTGGTGCTGTGCCATCTGCCAGTAGGCGGTGCCCAGATTGTTCTGGATCATGGCGTAGGACATCGGCTCTGCGGCGGCGGTGTAGTAGTCCAGGGCGCTGAGATAAGCCTGAACGGCCCGCTTCAGATGCTTCACTGGCTCCAAATGCTGGGCCAGGTTCCAGTAAGCGGTGCCCAGGTTGTTCTGGGTGGCTGCGTACTTAAAGGGTTCGCTGTCGGGCGTGCGGTAGAGCAGGGCTGCCTGGTAGGCGAGCACGGCTCGTTGCAGGTTGGCCGGTGCATCTCGATAGCGCGCCAGGTCAGAATAGGCAGTGCCCAGATTGTTCTGGATCATGGCGTACGCTTGAGGATAGCGACTGGAGTCTGCGACCTGGAGGGCCGCTTCATAAGCCCCGATGCTGGAGCGTAGGCAGGCCTCGGCCTCGGCGGTGTTCTGAGCCAGTAGCCAGTAGACATTGCCCAGGTCGTTCTGAATCTCCGCGTACTCAGCGGGCGTCTGACTTGGCTCGATCTGGTCGAGGGCCTGCTGATAAGCCTGGGCTGCCTGGATCAGCTGAGCCAGATTGACACCCCCACCTGGCTGGTCGGCTAGTTCGCGGTAGGAGTCACCCAGCCGCCGGTATTCCAGCGCCAGCACGCTAGGGCTCGCCTGCGCCTGCATGAGATCCTGAATCTCGCCACGCTGCTCCTGAATTTCTGCTGGCTCTGACAGGACGTCCTCCATCAGCGCAGCTTCAACAGGCGCGTCCTCAGTGGGCGCAGCTTCAATGAGCGCGTCTTCAATGGGCGGACTTTCGGCAAACAAGCTTTCGGCAAATAGGCTTTCGGCAAATAGGCTTTCGGCAGATAAGTTCTCGACCGGCGGCTCTGTAGGCGGCTCGACTAGCGGCTCGACTGGCGGGTTTTCGGCAGGCAGCTCAGCGGGCAGCAGTTCGGCAAGAGTTGGCAGCGGTACATCGTCGAACAGCGAGATTAGCGCTTCAGCCTCAGCAGACATCGGCGGGCTGAAGCCATTGTTCTGAGCTGCGCTCACCTCAGCAGCTGGCTCTTCCTCCAGCCGTGCCAGATCAAATAGAGAGCCGCCCATTCCCCCTGGCAACTCCGACTCGTCCAGCCTGACTTCGGTTGGCGCAGGCGGCTGAGCCTGAAGCAGATTCGGATTGAGCGCTGCTTGTAACTCAGCCAGATTGGGCGTCTCCAGCCCCAACGCCACCTGCTCCAGCGCTTCCGAGAACATCTCCGCCTGGATCGCTTCGTACTCCTGGAAATCCTCAGGGCTGAGATAGTCAATCTCGTTACTGGTCACCGGTACCGAAGTCGCTGACTCAAACGCTTCAGTCGGAGCCTCGGAGGGAGACTCAGCGGCTAGAAGGGTTGGCAGCGGCAGCTCCGGAGGCGCTTGCGCCAAGCCGAACACGCTGCTGAGCAGCTCCGTCGTCGCGTTCTGACGGGCCGCCAGCGGCGGTGCATTTTCGGGCGAGCGGCTATCAGGTGCGGCGACGTTACTCAGGGGGGCAACGGGTGTAGGATCGCCCTCAAACTCGAACACCGCGCTGCGCCAACTCCAGAAGCGGGGAGCCGACTGACACACCGCACTGGCCCAAGGCTGAGTGAACCAGAAGATCAGCGTTGAATCCTGCTCCCGCAGCGTGAACTCCAGGCGCTCCAGATTGCTCAAAAACAGCTTTTGCGCTGAGGAGGCAGCCAGGGTCAAGCGCTCAGCCCCCAGCACCTGAAACACCGGCTGCAAATAACCACGGTGTTCCTGCAGCCACTCCGACACGCGCGTGAACGGGTCGGGGTCTGCGCTATCTAGGTAGAGGTCCACCAGCTTGACAGTCCCCCCCAAATCTTGATGGCAAGCCTGCAACAGCTGAGCCCGTAGCTGCAGATTGTCGCAAACCGCGATCAGCACCTGGCGGCGCAATTTGAGCTGTAAAACGGCCTTGAGCCGCTGGTAGGTCTCATCGTTCATGAGCTGCACGGGCTCCAGGCAATCCTCAGGAGCATGACCCACATCACCCAGGCCAGGAAAAGTCACAATCATTGGTAGTCAAGCCTCGTGCAGGTATCTGCACCTGCTACCCTATACACTCTGACCCGGCTCAATTCGGAAAGTGTCTGCACTTCCTGATAGCAAATTCTCAAATCTGTGCCGATGGAGAGCAGAAGATCTAGGCAAGATACCCTAGAAATAGCCTAGTCTTCGGGTACGTTGCCAGAGAGACGGATAATACCCTCATGGACCTTTACTGCACCCGTCCTGGCTGTCCGCGCCCCCTCAATCCTTTTCCTGACCTCGATACTCCGCTTACCCTGAGGCGGGCATCGCAAAAATTTTGCACTACCTGCGGCATGCCTCTGATCCTGGGGGGGCGCTATCTAATTTTAAAACCCCTAGCCCGAGGTGGCTTTGGCGCAACCTTCGTGGCCCGCGACCGCGACCGACCGGGCCAGCCGCACTGTGTGGTTAAGCAACTGCAACCCTCAGCGAACCTCAACCCGGCGCAGTTAGAGACGGCCAAACAACTGTTCATCCGCGAAGGCGAGGTGCTCGGCGAATTAGGGCGGCACCCCCAGATCCCTGACCTGCTCGCCTTTTTCGAGCTGGAGGTGGCTGGCTGGGGCGGGCAACCGGAGCAGGAACTTTTCTATCTGGCCCAAGAATTCATCGACGGGCAGAACCTGGAAGAGGAATTAGAAGACCAGGGTCTGTTCAGCGAAGCCAAGGTGCGCGAAATCCTCACCTCAATGTTGCCGGTGCTGGAGTTCGTCCACGAGCGCGACTCCATCCACCGCGACATCAAACCGGCCAATATCATGCGCCACCGCAATGGGCTGCTTTACCTGCTGGATTTCGGTGCGGTGAAGCAGGTGACCAAAGGCGCGACCGCCAGCCAGGGCTCGACCGGCATTTACACCAGCGGCTTTGCGCCGCCTGAGCAGGTTCATGGCGGCACGGTCTATCCCTCTACCGATCTCTACGCCCTAGCCGTCACCTGTCTGTGTCTGCTGGCGGGCAAATCGCCAGCCGAATTATTTGACTCCTACAGCAACGTCTGGGTCTGGAAACAACAGGTTCAGGTGAGCGGACAGTTGGCCAGCGTCCTCGACCGGATGCTGGACCCTGCCCCCCAGGGGCGATTTCAGTCTGCGGCGGAAGTTTTGGTTGCCCTGAGCGCTCCTCCTCCCAAACCGCTCGTCCCAAAGACAGCGGTCCAACCCAAGAGACCCTCACCCTCACCCTCACCCTCACCCTCGCCATCCCCACTACCACAGCCACCGCGGCCACCGCAGCCACCGCAGCCACCACAGCCGCCCGTTGTGCGGTCTGCTTTCCCGCTAGTGAAACTGCTGAGCGGAGCTGCTTTCACTGGCTTTGAGGCTGGAGCGCTGCTGCAGCTACTAGTGAGTCTGGCCAGTGGCATCCTGGGTGGCTCCGTGGGCGTGCTCACCGCCTGGGGAATCGTGATCATCGTTCTGGTGGCTGGCCAGCTCCTGCGCTGGATTGAAAAAACAGAACGGTTGGTGATTCTGGGTGTTACAGTCTCCGTCGTACTGATCTTGCTGCGCAGCAACGCGCTCCCGGCGCTGGTGTTGGGTGTGTTGGGCAGCTTGGGCGCGGTCGCAGTTGCGACGCTGTTTCGATTGGTCTATGTCGTTCTGTCTGGCATCGTCAAGTGAGTCCCCACCTGCAACATGGCTGGAAATCGTCAAGAAGGACCTTTGTTGCTGCTGTCACTTCTGGTGACAGTTGCTTTGTTGGCAGCAGGTTGGCTGTTCCTATCCCGCAGCAATCTTAAGGTCGAGACCTTGCTCAACCCGCAGCAGGGCACGTCTGGCTCAGGAGGCTCATCGCAGCCTGGCAGCATTGAAACCGCTGTCAGCCGTGGTGAGCGTTTGCTGTTTACAGACAGCGCCACCCCAGATAAACAGGCAGCGGCCCAAGCCTTTGCCGCAGGCGATTTCTCGACCGCAGTTGCCAAGCTAGAAGCCTCGCTCCAGGCCAACCGCAACGATCCCGAGGTGCTGATTTACCTGAACAACGCGCGCATTGGCAAGGCAGACTCCCTCAGCATCGCAGTGGTTGTGCCCATTGGCACCAACCCCAACTCCGCCCGCGAGATTCTGCGCGGCGTGGCCCAAGCCCAGGACGAAGCCAACCGCTCGAGCGGAACGACGCCCCTGAAGGTGACAATTGGCAATGACAACAACGCTCCCCAGCAGGCCAAAGCACTGGCCGAGGCGCTGATCCAGGACAAGAGCATCCTGGCAGTGGTTGGGCATGGCTCCAGCACCACCTCCCTGGCCGCCGCCCCGCTCTACGAGCAGAACCAGCTAGTGATGATCGCCCCCACTAGCACCGCTATTGAGCTGTCACAAATTCAAAAAGGCAGCGCCAACTACATCTTTCGCACGGTGCCGAGCAACCAGTTCACCGGCACGGCTCTGGCCCGCTATATGCTGAGCAGCTTAGGTAAGCGGCAGGCAATCGTGTTTTACACGCCAGGCAATTCTTACAGCGAATCACTGCTGTCGGCCTTTTCCACCACCCTGAGCCTGGAGGGTGGGCAGGTGGTGCAACAGATTGATCTGACTCAGAGCAGCGCGGCTGGGCAGGTTGCCAGCAGCACGGCTGAAGTGTTGGTGCTGTTGCCCGACCCCACCACCCTTGCCCAGGCTGCTCAGGTCGCCCTGGCTAACCAGTCCCGGATGCCGCCATTACCGCTGCTGGGAGACGATGCTCTCTACACCGTCGATAGCCTCCGCCAGGCTGGACAGGCGCTGAATGGTGCGGTCCTCCCGATCTTCTGGCACCCGCTCAAAGGCCCCGGCTCCAACTTCATCACTACTGCCGACCGCCTCTGGGCGGGCAGCGTCAACTGGCGCACTGCGCTCAGCTACGACGCGGTGCGGGCAATTCTGACCGGCCTAGCTCAGGGCCGAGGACGCACAGAGCTAGCTCAGGTCTTGGCGACCTCAGGCTTCGCCGCCAGCGGCGCGACTGGAACAATTAGCTTCTTGCCTTCTGGGGATCGCAATGGCGGTGTGGTCATGGTCAAAGTCGAGCCGGGACGCCGCTCCAAAACGGGGTACGATTTTGTCCCCCTGCCCTAACGCCAACATTTTTATAAACGTACAAAAAACTGCCGCTGAACCTCTTGTTTACTGAGCCTAAACGTAGCTC
This sequence comes from Leptolyngbya sp. SOY_34_metabat_272, assembly GCA_031399305.1. Taxonomy (GTDB): domain Bacteria; phylum Cyanobacteriota; class Cyanobacteriia; order FACHB-261; family FACHB-261; genus FACHB-261. The sequence continues at coordinate 14,441 of JANNOU010000126.1, read as the reverse complement.
AGCGTAAGCAACCGTATTTCTTCGGAGAAGATCTGCTTACAATCCGTTAAGTTCAAGCGCAAGAGCCGTGTTTCTCCGGAAAAATTTATTATTTTTAAAGAATGACATTGATCAGGTTGATGGGTATGTTAAGCTCAGCCGTACGAAAGTGCGATTTAGATGCAAGAAATTAACTCAAAGCTTGGATAAGTGTCACTTGTCACGTCGCCTATTTTTGTCGTTAAAGGGCTGGGTTTGTCGTCAGCCTGGAAAGTAATTGAGTGACCCTCATGACTAAAATAATTTTGATCGCAGACGATGAGCCCCATCTCCGGTTATTGGTGCGGGCGACGCTCGAAGATGATGATTACCAGATCTACGAGGCAGAGGACGGTCAAGAAGCGTTGGAGTTGGCTCTACGGGTTAACCCAGACCTGTTTTTGCTCGATTACATGATGCCTAGGTTGGACGGTGTCTCGGTTTGTAAAGAACTTCGAGCCAATCCTCGGTTTCGCGATCGCCCCGTAATTATGCTGACTGCCAAATCACAGCAGCATGATATTGCCCTCGGTAAAACCGCTGGAGTTAATCACTATCTAACCAAACCCTTTAGCCCCTTAGAACTGATGGATTTAGTCGAGAAAACGCTTGCTTGAGTGATGCCGTAATGGAAACCAAGAGTCCTAGTTCTCAATCCGATCCTGGAGTGCATTGCCAGTTAGAAGCGGCAAACTCGCAGCTGGCGGCCTATGCCCGCGACCTGAAACGCGTGGTGACGATAGAGCGCGATAAGTCTTGCAAACTAGAGGCCGCTAACTCGCAGCTCCAGTCGTTTGCCCGAGATCTCAAGGTGGCGGTGGTTGCTGAGCGGCACAAAGCCGAGGAATTGGAGAAAGCCTACTGCGAAATCGTCTTTCGTCTGACCCGCGCCTCCAGGTACAAAGACCAAGAAACTGGCGCACACATCCAACGCCTCAGCCACTATTCGCGGCAGATGGCGAGGCACCTAGGCTGGAGTCGGGCCGACGCAGAGCTGCTGTTTAACGCCGCCCCCATGCATGATGTCGGTAAGATTGCGGTGCCCGACGCCATTCTGCTCAAACAAGGTCCGCTCGATGCCCAAGAGTGGGCGGTGATGAAGCAGCATCCCAGCTTCGGCGCAAGCCTACTGGAAGGCACCCACGCACCCCTGTTGCAGATGAGCCGCGACGTCGCTCTGACCCACCACGAGCGCTGGGACGGCAGCGGCTATCCTCAGGGGCTCAAAGGTGAGGCGATTCCCATCGTGGGGCGCATCGTCATGATCGCCGATCAATACGATGCTCTACGCAGCCAACGCCCCTATAAACCGGCGTTCAGCCACGAGAAGACCTGTGACATTCTCCTGAGCGGGGACGGGCGCACCCAGCCAGAGCATTTTGATCCCCAAATCCTGAGTGCTTTTCGCGATATCCATCGGGAGTTCACCGTCATCTACGAGCACATTGCCGATCCCGCCTAACGACTCCCAGCATCATCAGCCGACTATCCCCGACCCTAGCCAAGCCCATGCCAGTGATTCAGCGCTTCTACTCTCTCTGGTTTAACCTGCCAGTCCGATTTAAGGGAGTCGCGGTCATTTCGATTCCAGCAGCCTGTCTGCTCGGTTCACTCTTGGCCTTTAATCAGCTCCAAAAACAAGTCGACAGGGCTGAGCAATGGGTTCGGCATACGCAGGAAGTCCGCTTACAGTCATCGACAGTTCTATACAAGCTAATCGATGCGGAAACGGGGATCCGGGGATACAACCTGACCGGCGAGCCAAGCTTTCTGTGGCCCTACACTGAGGCTTTAAAAACTCTACCAGACGCCCTGAATGCCCTGGAGCAGCTGGTCCGAGATAATTCTGCTCAACAGAGCAAGCTGCGAGAGATCAAGCGTTTGGCCGCAGATAGATTGGCTTCGCTGCGTCGCAATTTGGCGCTGACGAGCGTTGCGGATGCCCGCCGCGATCGCTCTGGCCTCCTCCTGCGCAATCTCCGAGAAGGCCAAGCCAAAATGGACGTGCTCCGAGCCAAATTAGACGAGTTTACGGACACAGAAGAGCGTCTACTCAAAGAGCGTAAGGCAACTGTGCAACGCCAGCGAGAGAACCTGACAGAGTTCCTCTGGCTCACAGGACTGATTGGTGTGGGGGGCGGACTGGCGGCCAGCTATCTCTACAGCCTGGGCATTGTCCGGCGCATGGCACAGCTGCAAGGTAATGCGCAGCAGCTGGCCCTCGGTCGCCCCTTATGCGGCTTGGTGCCTGGCCAAGATGAAATCAGCCAGCTCTGTCGGTTTCTACACATCGCCGCCGAGCAAATTGCCGAACGGGAAGCTCAGCTGCGCGAAACCAATTACCTGCTCGCCAAAGCCACGCAGCGGGAAAAAGCGCTGATTGAAAACTCCCTGGAGGTGATTTGCTCGATCGACACTGCTGGTCAATTTGTAGACGTCAGCCCCGCCTGTTTCAAGTTGTGGGGCTATACTGCCGACGAGTTGGCGGGGCAGCGCTACATGGATTTGGTCGCTCCTGAAGATCGGGATCGCACCGAGGCGGTGGCCGCCGCGATCGTCTCCGGCCAACCCGCTTCCAATTTTGAGAACCGTTACCTGCGCAAAGATGGCTCTCTGGTGGACATGACCTGGTCTGCCCTGTGGTCAGAGGCCGAGCAGCTGATGTTCTGCGTGGCTCGGGACAACACAGAGCGCAAAGAAGTCGAGCGGTTGAAAAACGAATTCATCTCCACGGTCAGCCACGAGTTGCGCACGCCCCTGACCAGCTTGCGAGGCTTCAGTGAAATGTTGCTGATGAAGAAACATTCCCCCGAAAAGCAGCAGGAATACCTCCTGGTGATTCGCAACGAAAGCCAGCGTCTCACCAACCTGCTCAATGACTTCCTGGACATTCAACGCATTGAGTCAGGCCGTCAGGGCTATGTCTTTGAAGCCATAGATGTTCTGCCGCTACTGCACGAATCGGCCTTTCTATTTGCACGTAACAGCGCCTTACATACGCTCAGGGTTGAAGCACCCGAAGCGCTGCCCACCGTCAAAGCCGACAGTGACCGGGTGCGTCAAGTTCTCTCTAACCTGCTTTCCAATGCCATTAAGTATTCGCCCCAAGGCGGTGAGGTCACCCTTGCAGCCCAAGATCAGGGAACGACCTTGCGCCTCAGCGTCAGCGATCAGGGTATCGGTATGGCTGCGGAGGCGATGAAAAAGCTATTTACCAAGTTCTATCGAGTGGACAACGCGGACACCCGTAGTATCGGTGGCACGGGACTGGGTCTGGCTCTGACCAAGGCGATCATCGAAGATCATAGCGGCCAAATCGAGGTCGAGAGTGAAGTGGGTAAAGGCAGCACTTTCAGCTTTACCCTGCCCAAAGCGGTGCTGATCCCGGTCGTAGCTTCAGCCGACCAGCGCTCCCAGGCAGTGATCGACGTCTTAGTGCTGGAAGACAACGATGCCTACACCCAATTGCTGCGCGAACAACTAGAGCCCCTCAATCTCAACGTGGTTTCTACGGCGTTCGCGGAGCAGGCTCTGCAATTGATTGAGCAACATTGCCTGCCCCGTTCGATTATTCTGGATATTCACCTGGCAGGTGAGATGGATGGTTGGGATTTCCTGATCAGCCTGCGCAGTCGCAGTAACCCCAGGGTGCGCGCCCTGCCCGTGTTTGTGATTACTGTTTCCGAAGAGCCTAATTTGCGGGGGCTAGCGCTGCGGGGTGCAGACTACTTGCCCAAACCGGTTGAGCCAGAAGTACTGATTCAGACCGTCCAGTACCACCTGCCCAATCTGACTGACAAAACCGTGATGGTCGTGGATGACGACGCGGTATTCCGGCACCAAGTGATGGCGACCTTAGGGTCACAGGCGAGTGTCCGCTTTGTCGAAGCCGAAAATGGTGTCCAGGCCCTGACGCAAATTCAGGAGCGAATTCCTGACTTTCTGATTTTGGATTTGATGATGCCAGAGCTGGATGGCTTCGAAGTCCTACGGCAGTTGCGAGCCAGTAAAGACGCACTGAACCTACCGGTTTTAATTGTCACTGGCATTGACCTGTCGCCTGAGGAAAAGGACTATCTCAAAAAGCGAATGGCAATCTTAATTGACAAACGAGCCGCCGCGACGGAATCCCTAATCCAAACGGTAAAACAAGCCCTTGAGGTTTGAGGGTTGGCGGTTTGAATGTGCTGACCTGAGCAAAGGCGCACAGCTATCTGTGCGCCTTTGCTCAATGAAGAATCTCGCCTAGCCTTGAGCTAGGCTAGCTGCGCGGAGAGGCTGCCGGTGCTGGGCTAGCGGGGGCTCCGCCAGAACCTGGAGCCTGTAGGATCTGCTGCACTCGTTGTAGAAGGGAGGGGTCTTGTTGCACGGCTGCAAAGATCTGGTTGAAGCGCTGCACTTCCAAACCCTGGGTCTGGACGGCTTGTTCCATCCTCGATTGGGTTGACTGCTGGATCTCACCGACTCTGGCGCTCGCTTGCTGAAACTTTTGACGTTCCTGGGCGGTGACCGCCTGGCTCAGCTGAGTTTGAGGCTCACGCTGGGAACGGGAGATCTCCGTGAAGCGCTGGGCACTCAAGCCAGTGCGCTCAACTGCTTGCACCATCTCGGTCTGAGCTTGTTGCTGAATTCCCTGCAACTGCCTGACGGCGTTGGCGAACTTCTGCACTTCTTCAGGGCTGACCTGTGGGGCGGGAGCGCCCTGCTGGCCTTGGGGAGCCGGGGGCCGGGGACTGGGGGCGGGAGTGGGAGCCTGCGCCTGTGCTGACAGGCTGCCGACGAGCACAAGAGCAAGCACAGAACCGCCTGCCAAAATCTGCTTGAGCATACTGACTGTTCTCCTAAACGACTGCCCGCTTTGCAAAAAGCTGGGACGAGGGCTCGAAACACCTCATCTAAAGAGCTGAAGACAAGCAAGCCGATGCTGCCTGACTTGACCCATGACTCCGACAGAGGACTGCCAAACGAGTGCCAATCTCTCCAAGAAGCCTAGCGACTGCGGTTTTGCCTGGGCTCTATCCGAAGGCGTAGACTCTGGTGGATTGAGCTTCACCTGCTCATTTCTAGCATGCGCTGGATAGGCCGCAGGGCTGCCAGCTGAATTTCTTCAGCCAGAGTGATCTCAGGTGTGCGATTTTTCATGGCCCAATATAGCTTCTCCAGAGTGTTCAATCGCATATGGGGGCATTCGTTGCAAGCGCAAGTACTATTCATCGGTGGCGCAGCGATGAACTGCTTGTGTGGGGCTTGCTTCTGCATTTGGTGGAGGATGCCTGGTTCGGTAGCGACAATGAATGCCTGGCTTGGGCTGCGGAGGCTATAGTTCAGCAGGGCAGTGGTTGAGCCGATATAGTCGGCGTGGCGCAACACGGGGGGTTCGCATTCTGGATGGGCAATGATCTCAGCTGAGGCATGTTGCAGCTTGAGTTGCACGATTTTGCGCTCAGAGAAGGTTTCGTGGACGATGCAACTGCCCTGCCAGAGGACTAAATCGCGCCCAGTCTGTTCCATGACGTAGCGGCCTAAATTGCGGTCGGGTGCGAAGATAATCGGCTGGTCTTCCGGGATTTGGCGCACGATTTGCACTGCATTGGAGCTGGTGCAGATGATGTCGCTCATCGCCTTGATTTCTGCTGAGCAGTTGATGTAGGACACCACTAAATGACCTGGGTGCGCTGCTTTGAACGCCGCAAAGGCGTCTGGCGGACAGCCTGCGGCCAGAGAGCAGCCCGCATTGAGATCGGGCAAGAGCACTAGCTTATCGGGGTTGAGGATTTTGGCCGTCTCGGCCATGAAGTGGACGCCTGCGAAGACGATGACCGCCGCATCGGTGCTAACCGCTTGCTGGGAAAGCCCGAGGGAGTCGCCAATGTAGTCAGCAATGTCCTGAATGTCGGCGTCCTGGTAGTAATGAGCCAGGATCACCGCGTTTAACTCCCGCTTCAGATCTTGGATCGCCCTGAATAGGTCGTCAGGTAGGGACTCTGCTTGAGCATTGGCGCGTTGAGCAAGTGCAGTGGTGAACATGAATCGGAGGGGTCCCGGTAGTGCCCGATGGCTAGGCTTCCGATTATAGTTGTTTTCACCAAAACTGCCTAGGTGGCTGCGATTGTGAGGGTGCGTACCAGAAAGCCCCAGCGGTCGGCGATCTCTTCGATGACTTTGGCCGTGGGTTTACCCGCTCCGTGACCAGCCTTGGTCTCGATGCGAATCAGGACCGGCACGGTTCCCGCTTGGGCTGCTTGCAGAGCTGCGGCAAATTTGAAGCTATGGGCAGGCACAACGCGGTCATCGTGGTCGGCAGTGGTGATCAAGGTGGCTGGATAGGCAGTGCCGGGTTTGAGGTTGTGCAGGGGCGAGTAGGCGTAGAGCGCTTTAAACTCCTCTGGATGGTCGGAGGAGCCGTAATCGGACACCCAGGCCCAGCCAATTGTGAATTTTTGGAAGCGCAGCATGTCCATCACGCCCACTGCGGGTAAAGCTGCCGCGAACAGATCGGGGCGCTGGGTCAGACAAGCGCCGACCAGCAAACCACCGTTGCTGCCGCCGCCAATGGCGAGTTTGGCCGGGACGGTGTACTGGTTGGCGATCAGCCATTCTGCCGCTGCGATGAAGTCATCAAAGACGTTTTGCTTATTGAGTTTGGTCCCTGCCTGATGCCAGTCTTCGCCGTACTCGCCGCCGCCGCGCAAGTTGGGCACGGCGTAGACGCCGCCTAACTCCATCCACACCAGGCTGCCCACGGAGAAGCTGGGGGTTAGCGAGGCTCCGAAACCGCCGTAGCCATAGAGGTAGGTGGGGTTGTGGCCATCGAGTTTGAGGCCTTTTTTGTGGGTGATGAACATGGGCACTCGGGTGCCATCTTGGCTGTGGTAAAAGACCTGCTGGGTCTCGTAGTCATCAGGGTCAAAGTCGACCTTGGGCTGGCGGAAGACCGTGCTCTGGTCGCTGACCAGGTCATAGCGATAGATCGTGGTCGGCGTGGTAAAGCCCGTGAAGCTATAAAAGGTTTCGCGGTCTTGGCGCTTGCCGCCGAAGCCACCCGCCGAGCCCAAGCCGGGCAGGGCCACCTCGCGCACAAACTCGCCAGTCAGGCTAAAAATCTTGACCTGGGTGTGGGCGTCTTTGAGATAAGAGGCGACAAACTGGTGGTTCAGAACGCCCACTCCCTCTAAGGTTTCCGCAACCTGAGGAATCACCTCCCGCCACTGCGCGCGCGCCGGGTTGGTCGTATCAATCGCGATCACGCGGCCCCGAGCTGCCTCCAGATCGGTGCGCAACCAGAACAGCGGACCCTCATGGTCAATGAAGCTGTACTCGGCCTCGAAGCGGTTAATCAGCTCTACAACCGGCGCGTCCTGGACCGACAAGTCCTGGTAGAACAACAGATTTTTGGGATCGGTGCCCTGCCAAACCGAGATGATCAAGTAACGACCATCTTCAGTGACGCTGCCGCTGAACCCCCATTCTTTCTGGTCAGGGCGTTCGTAGATCAGCTGGTCTTGGCTTTGGGCGGTGCCCAGGCGGTGGTAAAACAGCTTCTGGAAGTAGTTGACGGCTTCGAGCTTGGTGGCCTGGTTGGGCTCGTCGTAGCGGCTGTAGAAAAAGCCCTGGCTGTCGTGGGTCCAGGACGCGCCCGAGAACTTAATCCAGTTCAGATGATCGCTGAGATCCTGACCCGTTTCAATTTGCCGCACTTTCCAGTCTTGCCAGTCAGAGCCTGAGGTGGAAATCCCGTAGGCGATCAACTCCCCGTCTTCACTGATCGACAGCCCTGAAAGCGCCACGGTGCCGTCTTCGGAGAACGTATTGGGGTCGAGCAGAACCTGAGGCGGGTCGGAGAGCGACTTGAGGGTGTAGAGGACGCTCTGATTTTGCAGGCCGTCGTTTTTGAAATAAAAATAGCGATTGCCCTGCTTGAACGGCGTCCCGTACTTTTCGTAATCCCAGAGCTGGGTCAGGCGCTGCTTGATCTGGGCTCGAGCGGGGATTTGGTTGAGGTAAGCGAAGGTCACCTGATTCTCGGCTTCGATCCAGGCTCGCGTCTGCTCCGAGTCTGGATCCTCCAGCCAGCGGTAGGGGTCGGCCACCGGCGTCCCGTGATAGTCATCGACCTGGTCAACTTGGGCCGCCTCTGGGTAGCGCAGGGAGGAAGGGAGAGCGTTCATGAAGTTCCGCAGCGTGGACTCTGGCTTCTAGCTTAAGGCGATCCCCCGGCAGCGGGCTGGGTCTGGTCGCCGCAATCGCCTCGGGGTAAAATGACCAGACACTGAGCGCAACTGAGCGCAAGCCGGTTTGAACGGTTGCGACGCTGAATTCAACAGCTGAATTCGACAGACAATGGCTGGACACAGTAAATGGGCCAATATCAAGCGGCAGAAAGCGCGAGTAGACGCCGTGAAAGGCAAGGTTTTCACCAAGCTAGCCCGCGAGATCATCGTGGCTGCTCGCACTGGTGGCGGCGATCCGACCGGCAACTTTCAATTGCGCACCGCGATTGACAAAGCCAAGGCCGCAGGCATTCCCAACGACAACATTGATCGGGCAATTGCCAAGGGTTCCGGCACCTTCAGTGGCGGCGACGCCCTCGAGGCAATCCGCTACGAAGGCTATGGCCCCGGCGGCATCGCCATCTTGATCGAAGCCTTCACCGACAACCGCAACCGCACCGCCGCCGATCTGCGCACCGCCTTCAGCAAAAACGGCGGCAACCTGGGTGAGACCGGCTGCGTCGGCTGGATGTTCGACCAAAAAGGCGTGGTCCTGGTCTACGCCCCGCTCGATGCCAAAGGCCGCAGCACCGACCTAGACGAGGAAGCACTCCTGGAAGCCGCGCTCGAAGGAGGCGCACAGTCTTACGAACTGTTCCAGGACGAAGAGGCAGACGAAACTGCCGCCGAGGTATTCACCGAGCCCAGCAACCTGGAGGCCCTCTCCCAGGCGCTGGTGACCCAGGGCTATCGGGTCACCAGCGAGGAGCGCTGGATCCCCAGCAACCAGCTGAGCGTGGTCGATCCAGACCAAGCCCGCTCGCTGCTCAAGCTAATGGACACCCTCGAAGACCTCGACGACATCCAGAGCGTCACCGCCAACTTCGAGATGTCCGACGACCTGATGGCCCTGAGCATGGCCTGAGCCAACCGCATCTCCAGCCCCCGACTCGAGAGGCTGACCTTCTGAAGCCTTCCCGAGCGCAGAACTCAGCCCTCGAACCTCTGGGCTCAGCGGGTCGAGTTCCGCGCTCGGACACTCGAGCAAAAAACTCGGCTCGTGCCGCCCCAAGCACGACCCGCGAAGCCACAAGCCCAGGCAACCGAGCAGAAAAACCGGCTCGCCGAGCCCCCAGCTCGCGCACCGGAGCAAAAAACTGAACCAGTCGAGTTGCGCTCTGAGACGGCGCAGCTCAGAGCGCAAGCGCAGAAAGCCCCCAACCAAAACGTCACTCCCCTTGGCTAATCAGTCACCCCTGGCGCAGGGGGTCTGGGGGAGGCGCTTCGTCCCCCAGTGGGGGGTTTGGGGGGCAAGCGCCCCCCATTCCGGGTTCTCTCTAGCACCCCCCACTTCTCCCAAGTCAAAAAGCTTTCGAGCCTCCACCAAGTCGAGCCAAGCCTGGCTCACCATCCGGCAGAAGCGATCTGCCTCACCCATATAGGCATCCAACTGCTGAGCAAAGCGAGCTGGGAAATCGGGATGATTCTCAGTGATGAACTGCTCAGCAATGCCCAGCCAAGCCTGAACAATCTCTCGCGTGACCTCCATGTGGAATTGGAAGCCATAGACATTGTCAGCAATGCGATAGGCTTGATTTCGGCAAGTCTGGCTAGACATCAGCAACGTTGCCGCTTCCGGCAGTTCAAACGTGTCAAAGTGCCATTGCATCAGATGAACCGTCTGCGGGCAGGCTCGCAACAATCGATCTTCGGCTGCGGCAGCCAGAGGCACAATCGGCGTAAAGCCCAGCTCAAACACATCATGACGATAGACCCGCTTACCAAAAGCTCTGGCGATAATTTGAGCCCCCAAACAAATGCCCAAAATCGGCTTTTGAGCAGCATGAAACTGGTGAACCAAGTCTACTGTTTGCCGCAGATGTGGATAGCTTGTATCCTCCTCAGCGTTCATGATCCCGCCCAGAATCAGCAGCCCATCAAAGCCTTCAGCACTAGCAGGAATCAGATCACCTTGAGCAGTCAGCCGGATCTCTAACGCTCCACCCCTCGCGTGCACACACTCGCCCACAATTCCAGGGGGATCCGATGGCATGTGCTGAATGACTAAAATCTTCATCACCCGATGTCCTTTAACAGTTCAATACACGTCAATACACGTCAATACACGTAAGGGGTTTCAGGTTCGGCAATCGGCCTCAGGCGGCTGGCCTGAATCACGAGCTGGCGCTGACGGTTGAGGGTTGCGGTGCCCATCGTGCCCTGCACCTCCAGCCAAGTGTCGGGTGGATACTGGCTGCGCTCACCCGTGAGCTTGACAGGTAGCCCCACCGCATAAGCATCAGCCGCGCAGCAGGTGATTACAAAGCGCGAAAGCGTCAAGTAGTTTGCAGGTTGCTGCGGCTCGTGGACCACGAAGCCTTGCACCTTGACAGCCTGTCCGGCATAAGCATCCGGCTCGGGGTAAACCGCCAGGGTACGAATCCAGTCTAGAAGCGTTCGGCTTTCAGAGTTCTGGCTGATCCGGAAGGCCTGGGGTTGGGGACGGGTTAGGCTCAGAGTGTCGCTCACGCCGCGCTGCAGGGCGGTATCGCTGGTAAATGGACGCGGCGTCAACAGCAGCGCCAGCAACGCCGCCGCCAATAACAGGGCGCTCGCCAGCCATGGCGGCAGTAGAGTGCGGTGACGGGCTGCCTGCCCTCTCGACCAGCTCGGGCGCAGTGCCCCGACCGCTTGAACAGTGCCCAACAGCAATAGCAGCAGCGCTACTGCCACCACTAGAGGGGTATAGCTGGGATGGATCAGCAGTGGCAGCTTACCGTTATGCCAGAAGCGCAGTGGCACCAGGCCCCAGGCCAACAACACTGCCACATCTAGCCAGGTCTGCCACTGGCGAGCATCCAACAATCGGGCGTTCATAGCACCTTTCCTGCGGCAAACCGGCCACCACTGGTTTTACTCCATCTAGAATCGCACCCACCGCGCCTGCAGCGTGTAGCGTCAGCAAATCCTCGCCTTAAGAAGGGGGCTGCTGTCAGCGCCCCCGCCCCCTAAAAACCTCAAGAGCGGGCTCAGCGGCCCGCTCTTGAGGTTTGACTTAGATTTTCCAAGTGTGTCAGACCAGGTTTGGCGTTCACGGACATTGAGGGAAGGACCTCCTAGCGCGATACGGCAACTGCTCGGCAGCGAGAACGCTGCGACTGACGACCGACCTGAGCTGGGCTAGCGCTCCAGCCAGTCAAAAATTTGCTCCAACTGCTGCAGCGACACGAAGCCGTACTGCCAAAGAATCATGGGCAGAGGACCAGGGTCTTGTTCGCTGCGGCGCAAGGCCATGTCGATCGAAGGGGGAGCGATTGCCAGCTCTTCTTGCAGGAAGGTGATGAGCTGGGTGTTACTTCTACTATGTTTCATGGCTAGGCATGTCATCTCTCAAAGCGCGAGTGGAAGATTAGATTTGATACAGAACAGTCCAGCAAATAGACGCTGAAGCGAGACCCGAAGGTTCACGGACTTTCCAGACGGTTCGCCAGCGGCCTCAGCCTTTCTACGGAGCATCGCCCCATCGCTCGGATGGCTGGCCTCTGCTAACTGGCGACCTTGTTAGATCAGAATAGGGTGTGGGCTCGAACCTACCCTGTATCTTACGGGAGAGACTGACTGAGATCAGAGTCTGTTCCCCGTCCGGCTTCAAGAGTTCGTGAATTTCCCGATGAACGTTCCGTGAACTGGGAATTTTCGAGCCGCGCCGGTGGCTTCAGCCCAGTAGCGCACTCTTCTTCAGCGACTTGAAGACTGGGAAATCAGTCTATCAGGTTATTGCTTCCGGGTTAGGTCGAGACTGTAATACTTTTTGGATAGCCGGGTGAGGGTGCCGTCCCGATGCATTTCTTGGATGATTCGGTCGATTTCCACCAGTAGCGTCTTGGGGTTGCTTGGGCTTTTCTGGTCGAGGGCCAGGGCTAGGGCTTCGTAGTAGACGGGCTCCCCCAGGGTCTTGAGTGGCTGGCCGCGCTTGATCGCATCCTGGATGGTGGGTAGCGCGGTCAACACAGCATCCAAACGCCGCCTGTCCACAAGATCTTTGAGGGCGTCTTGATCGGTGCCGTAGCTTTTGACCTGAGCCCAGGGAGCGGTTTTCAGGTTCTTTTCCTCTGGGAGCGTGAGCACCCCCAGCATGTAGGCGTGATAGGTACTCGCGGTGGACACGCCGACCCACTTGCTCTTCAGATCCTGGATGGCGCTGATCGGGCTATCCGTGGCCACCACGAACATGGCGGGGGTGTAGTAGTAGGGCACGCTGAACAGCAGAAGCTTTTGGCGCTCGGGGGTGATGGTCATGGAGCCGAGGTTGAGGTCCCAGCGGCCCTTCCAGTCGCCTGCGGTGACCGTGCTAAAGGCGCTATCAAAGAATTCGGCCTCAACGCCCAGCCGCTTGGCAATTTCCCGACCGACGTCGATGTCGAAGCCTTCCCAGGAACCGTCGGGGTTTTTGAAGCTCTGCGGCTCGTAGTTGGCATCGGTGCAAATCCACAGCTTGCCACGCGTTTTGACCTCGGCCAGCAGGCCACTGGGGGGAGCTGCTGCCGTGGCGTTGGCAGTGGTGGAATCGCTGCTTGCGCCGCGACCGCAAGCAGCCAAAAACGTCAGGGCCGTCAGTGCAACCAGCACTTTGCGCCTGGATCGTTTCGTTGCTCGCGTCTTACGCACCCGTTGCCCTCGTACTGCCATGCCGCTCAGCAACGCTCGGAGGTGTTTATTCCGAGATTTTACAAGCTTGCCTGACCGAGGTTGCCTGGAGAGTATCGTGAATTACGAACCTGATTGGCTCAGGGCTGGGGTGGTCTGAGCCGGAGTCGGTTCCTCGGGTATCTGCGGTGTGTCTGTGTGCCCATAACCTTTCAAAGTGGCAAAGACCAATGTTGAACCTCAAACACCTAGCGGCCCTGGCAGCGGCCAGTTTCGCCCTGAGCCTGGGAATCGCCAACCGGGCCGACGCCTTTTCCTTCACCCGCATCGCTGACATCCCTACTGACCCGAACGCCTCTTGGTGGGTCGCGGTGATCAACTACGGCTATCCCGTCTGGTTTCCTGCGATCAATAACAGCGGCACCGTGGCTTTCGACGATCTCCGGTTGGAGTACATCTATGGAAAGCCCCTACACACCAACTTTGGCATCGCCGTTAGCAACGGTAACGGAATCACCCACGTCATCGATACCAGTGGCCCCATCAAATCCGCTGGGCTCACGGCCATCAATGATGCAGGTACCCTAGCCTTCGAAGCCGTCCTGGATACAGAAGAGCGGGGCATTTTCACCAACAGCGGCGGCACGCTCACCCCCATTTTTATGGCCGGCACCCCCACCCCACTTGGGATCATCAGTAACTACGGGCGCTCGCAGCTCAACAATAGCGGCACCGTGGTCTTCCACGGCAGTGGTGGGTTAGGCGATGGTATTTTTACCGGCAGCGGTGGCGCGCTCACCATTATTGCCAACACCAACATTACCGACGCCGACAGCCCTTTCGTATCCTTCGAAGACTTCCCGGCCCTCAACGACCGAGGCAGGGTGGCCTTTGTGGCGGACCTGGAGACGGGGGGCAATGGCGTGTTTACCGGCAAGGGTGGCCGGATCACGACCGTTGCTAGCCCTGGCAGCAGTGGCCTCCACAACTTCACCACCCCGGACCTCAACACCAAAGGCACCGTGGCCTTCGTGGCGGATTTGGAGACAGGGGGCCGGGGCATCTTCACCAGCAGTGGCGGCACGATTACCCCCCTGATCACCACTGACGGACCCTTCATCATCACGGATGGCGAACCTTCGGGTAGCGAACCTTTAAAGGTTCTCACCACCCTGGACCTCAACAACAAAGGCAAGGTGGCCTTTGTGGCTGAGCTGGATACCGGGGGGTGGGGCATTTTCACCGGGCCAGATCCGGTGGCCGATAAAGTCATTGCCGTCGGCGATTCGCTATTTGGCTCCACCGTGGCCGGTCTGAGCTTTTTCAGAGGCGGGTTCAACGACAAAGGGCAGGTGGCCTTCCTCGCGACCTTCACCGATGGCAAGGTCGGCATTTTCCGCGCCGACCCCTGCCGCCGTCGCAACTTGCGCCACTGCCGCCAGAGTTCATATCAATTGTCCAGTCTGCGCGGTTCGCTGAAGGGCCAAGCAGGCGTCTTGCGCGCCGCCCCCGAGGTTCCCGAGGTTGTTGTGCCGCCGAAGTCGGTGCCCGAGCCTGGCACTTCGG
>JANNOU010000114.1:0-35137 GCA_031399305.1 Leptolyngbya sp. SOY_34_metabat_272 | reverse complement strand
GATTAAATTAATGCGTAACTTGTTCCATGCAAGTGCCTTTGATGAGCTTCGTGGTGAGGAAGTCGCTCCCGGTGCCGACAAGCAGAGCGATGTAGCTCTCGAAGCTTACGTCCGAGAAGTTTGCAGTACGGTATATCATCCGGTCGGCACCTGCAAAATGGGCATTGACCCAATGGCGGTGGTAGATCCTGAACTATGAGTACACGGGCTTGAGGGGTTGCGTGTCGTGGATGCTTCACGATTTCAGGCACTGCCAACGGAGCCGATGCTGTGGTCGATCGCGCCCACAAAATTGCCAGTTATGGGCTGAACTTTGAGCTACTGCATATTCTCGTTAGCCGAGACAACGTGGCGCTGTCTTTGCACAATACGGCGCAGCAGGGCGATCGCGTGCTCGACGAGTATCTGGCTACGGTCTGTCGGCTTCAGGATGGCAAGATTGCCGCGATCGAGACGTTCCTCTCTGAGGTTGACAGCATAAACGCCTTCTTTATCTGAGTTAGAAGCTTGAGAAAAGGTCGAGCAATTGTCAGATAGAGAAAGGGTTTCAGGCAAATTAATTGACCACTAGATACGAATATTGTTTGGCTGTCAAATGCAAAGGAGGGGTCAGTGGAGAGTGAAAACTACGACGACATCATTATCGGTGGTGGCAAAGCGGGTAAAACACTGGCACCAGCTCTGGTCGCTAACGGACGGAAAACCGCTCTGGTGGAACGCAGTCTAACCATGATTGGTGGTGGGTGCATCAATGTCGCCTGCATTCCCACCAAAACGATGGTGGCAAGTGCAGAGGTAGCCAATACAGTCCGGAACAGTGCCGCTTATGGTGTGAAAGCCACTGCACCCACCGTTGATCTGGCAGAGGTGATCCGGCGGAAACGATCAGTGGTGCAATCGATGCGTGCAATGAACCTGCACAATTTAGAAACGGCTCTGGGTCACGCACTGATCATTGGCACGGGGCGGTTTGTGGCTCCCAAAACCATTGAAGTGACAACGGCTGAGGGTGCAACTCGGTTACTCACCGCCGAACGGTTCTTTATCAATACAGGCACACGCCCGTTAATTCCGTCCGTGCCCGGACTCAAAGAAACCGGGTTTCTGACCAGTGAGTCGATCATGGAGCTAGAACAGTTGCCGGAGCATCTGATCGTGCTTGGCAGTGGCTATATTGGCTTGGAGTTTGCCCACATGTTCCGGCGCTTTGGCGGTCGTGTCACTGTAATTGGGCAACGTGAGCAGATTCTGTCAAATCAAGACCCTGATATAGCGATCGCAGTCCAGACCTTGCTGGAACGAGACGGCATTGACTTTCTGCTGAAGGCGAAGGTCTTGAGGGTCGATCGCATTGGGAATGAAACCATCCTTCAAATCCAAGTCGCTGATCGTGAGATCAGCCTTCAGGGGACGCATTTGCTCGTCGCTGTGGGTCGTGCATCCACCACCGATACCTTAAGCTTAGCTGCTGCGGGTATAGCGACCGACGCACTAGGATTTATTCGAGTCAACGATCGCCTGGAGACAAATGTACCAGGCATTTGGGCATTAGGCGACATCAATGGGGGACCGCAATATACCCATGTGGCGCTGGACGATTGTCGCATTGTCAAAGCCAATCTGATTGAGGGTGGCAACCGCAGCACACGTGATCGCCTGGTGCCATCGTGTCTGTTCATTGATCCAGAATTGGCTCAGGTGGGTCTGACCGAAACCGCAGCACAGCAACAAGGATATGCCATCCGAGTGGCAAAGCTGGATGCGTCCGCTGTTCCGCGAGCAAAAACCCTGGGTCAAACCAATGGGTTAATGAAGGCAATCGTGGATACCGAGACGGGTCGTATTCTCGGCTGTTCTCTCTTGTGCCATGCAGCGGGTGAAATGATTTCGACGGTGCAGATGGTGATGCAAGCTCAGATGTCCTACACCGTTTTGCGTGATGGCGTGTTGACTCATCCCACCATGACTGAAGGGTTAAATATGCTGTTCTCAAAGTTGTGATGCAGAAAGTGCAACCACTAGGGCTGACTAACACTTATATTCAAACTCAACCACCACAGGACTCATCATCATGAAAAAACTAGACGGAAAGGTCGCGCTTGTCACTGGCGGCACCAGCGGCATTGGTCTTGCCACAGCCCAGCGTTTCGTTGCTGAAGGAGCGTATGTCTTCATCACGGGTCGTCGTCAAACTGAACTTGATGCCGCCGTGAAAACGATCGGTAAAAACGTCACGGGTGTTCAGAGCGATGCCTCCGATCTAGCAGACCTCGATCGCCTGTTCGCCACGATCGAGCAGGAGCAAGGACACCTCGATGTACTCTTCGTCAACGCTGGCGGTGGAGAACTCGCCCCACTCGGCTCAATCACCGAAGAACACTTCGACAAAACGTTCAATACTAACGTCAAAGGTCTACTGTTCACCGTGCAGAAAGCACTGCCTCTGTTACCAGAGGGTGCTTCCATCATTCTGAACGCCTCGACTGCTTCTACCGTGGGCACCCCAGCCTTCAGTGTTTATAGCGCTACCAAAGCCGCCGTGCGATCGTTTGCCCGCAATTGGACGCTCGACCTCAAAGAGCGCCAGATCCGGGTTAACGCCATTAGTCCTGGCGTGGTTCCTACTCCTGCTTACAATCACTTGGGACTGAGTGATGAGCAGTTGCAGGAATTCGTAGACAGTCAAGCCAGCACCATCCCACTGGGAAGAGTCGGCACGCCCGATGAGATTGCCAAAGCCGTTGTCTTTCTCGCTTCAGACGACAGCAGCTTTGTGAACGGCATCGAGCTGTTTGTCGATGGCGGTATGGCACAGATTTGAAGCGCCCTCAAAGCGGTCAGTAAGGTTCCAGGCGGGCTGTGTACCGACGAATTTTGCAGTTCCTATCGTAGTTCTGGTTATACCTGCCACTAAAACCATTGAGGAATCCGTTGCTATGACTGCAAATAATGGCATTATCAGCCAGCCCAGTCCGTATTCAGTGAACGAAACCATTGATCGCTTAGCAGCCGTCCTTCAGGCAAAAGACATCACCATTTTTGCCCGAATTGATCAACAGGTTGAAGCCGAGAAAATCGGGCTAAGCCTGCGTCCAACGCTGGGAATTCAACTGGCACCCCCTGTCGTCGGCTGTGTTGCTTACCTGGGAATCACCAGTGGTCAGCCCGACACTTCCGCTCAGATCCTGTTACAGGCATTGATTCTATTGCGGCTGCTACCGTGGTTGTGCCAACAACCCTTTGCAGCGTCCTACTGGACATTTACGTTCGGTGTTGCGTTTGGTCGAACGCGGCATGACCGGAGTGATGGAAGAGTTGGCAGTGCTGCTATTCATTGGCACACCAGTCCTTGAGTCTGCCCCCGACCAGTCGGAGTTCAGCTGAGCAGCCCTCTCCGGCACTGCCCCACCAAAGCCCGACGCAGACTAAAGCAACACTGATATTGTTTATCTCTGCGACCACGCAGCTCAGAGCTGGAATCACGAAGCTCAGAGCCGAAGACCCTGACTGCGCGTCACTCACCCCTTGCGCAGGGGTCTGGGGGAGGCGCTTCGTCCCCCAGTGGGGGGTTTGGGGGGCAAACGCCCCCCAATTCCGGGTTCTCTCCAACACCCATGCCTTCCCTCCTTCATTACCATTCGCTCCGAGCCAGAACCATCAGCTGCCACCCACCGAAATCTACTGAGTACCACTAGCACTCAGCAAAACTTTCTGTGAGATCACGGGTTACAGCCCCTGATTTGTTCGCAAACCTAGACACATCCACCTGGTCAGCCAGACAATCAATTCGCTGAGTAAACAAAGAACCAACACTATGACTACCAACCTCAACCAAACCAACTTCTCCGACAGTGACCAACAGGCCGTCATGGCCGCGATTGTCACAATCCGCCAGAAACTGCCCTTTTTAATCGCCCTTTCCAACAGCCAACGCCGCATGCTGCCCAAGCTAGGCGACAAAACCCGCACCTTCGTCGAAAAAGCCATGGAAGTCGCCACCCAAAACGCCGACTTCCTGCCCCGCTCCTTCGACGTCGAAGCCATGCGCCGCGAACTGCGCCTGTTTGAAGGGTTGTACCCGATTCTGCTGTCACTCACCCAGCTGCAAGAGCTGGTCGCCGATACCCACATGGTCGCAGGCAGCGAAGCCTACGCCTGCGCTCGCACCGTCTACCACTCCGCCAAAGCCAACGGCAAAGACGCAGGCATCAACACCGTGATCGATGAGCTAGGCCGCCGCTACAGCCACAAAACCCGCAAAACCAAGGGCCAAACCGAAGCCGGGTAATCGCACCCTTGCGCCCAGCGTTGACCAGCGCTCGCCCCTAGCTCAGTCGCTTGAGCTTGCTCTCGACAGGTCTCAAGTGAGGGGGGGTCGGCACGGCAGCCCTGACCCCCCCTCACTTGATCAATCAGCCAGCCTCGCGAAAGCCAACCTGGGCTGCCTACTGCCAGGTGCTCTGAGCAGAGCAATTCAGAGAACACGATAGCGTTGAAGTATCTGCGAGCAGAGCGGTCAAGGAGGCTCAGAGTCAAAGTCTGCGATTGGCAGCTTCTCGTCACCAGTTCACTCCCCACCCAACCGCTCTCCCCAACGAGCGGAGACCATCCGTTTCATCCGTTCCAATTCGTTGCCAAGTTTGCACTCAACCCATCAACTTTCTTCTGCCTGCTGCACTAAGTTGTGCTTGACCGCAAACAAAGCAGCCTGGGTTCGGTCACGGACTTGAAGCTTGCGCAGAATCGAGTGGACGTGGACCCGAACGGTAGATAGAGAGATGTAAAGAGCTTGAGCAATCTCCTGGTTATTGGCCCCTCGGGCGAGCCAACTGAGAATTTCCTGCTCTCGGTCAGTCAATTCAAGCTTAACGACCTGCTCTGGCCAGAGCAGCTTGGGGGAAATTGGCTTGGGCTGAGGGCGCTGCTCTAGATTGGCCAGCTCAGGAGCTGTGGGTTCCTCTGGCGAGGCAAGCTCAGGGGCGGCCATTGTGTATTGACGGATCTGCTCAATCGCTGCCCCTGACCACCAGGAACCGCCTCTCAAGAGAGAGTTCAGAGCCAGCACAAGCGTCTGAGACCCGATGCCCTTGAGGCAGTAACCTTTAGCGCCCGCCTGCAAGAGTTCCACAGCCAAAGCGTCCTCTAGGTGTGAAGTCAGGACTAGAATCGGCAGGTTGGGGTGAGCAGCGTGGAGCAGCTGACAGATCTCAGCCCCATCAAGGCCGGGCAAACCAATATCGAGCAGCACCAGATCGGGGGCCAGATTGGTCGCCATCTGAAGAGCGGTTTCACCGTCAACTGCTTCGCCTACGGCGGCGAACCCTGCTTTTTGGAGCGTCATTACCAAGCCGAGACGAAACAGTTCGTCGTCTTCAACGAGTAAGAGCCGGACACCTTGAGTCATGAGGTAGTTCTACCGTGAAAGTGACGCCACCGGTGGGACGGTTCTCAACGCAAATCTGACCGCCGTGAGTTTCGATAATCTGGCGGGCCAAATAGAGTCCCAGACCAGTCCCTACTGTTTGGCGTTTTCTCTGGCCCTGATAGAAACGTTTAAATAAGTGCTCTAAATCATCGGCTGGGATTCCCCGACCCGTATCGCTGACGGCCAGCAAATAGTGCGCCGGTCGGGATTGAGGGGGCAATTGTGGACTCCACTGTTCCGTCGCTGGGGCGTCTGAAAGCGTCACCGCGACACAGCCGCCCCGAGGCGTATGATTGAGGCCATTGATGATGAGATTATTGAGGACGCGCTGGAGTTGCACCGCGTCCGCGCAAGCCCAAGCTTCAGCCAATCCCGTATAGCTCAGGCGAATCGCTCGGCGGTTGGCCAGGTCTTCTAGAGTTGCCAGGGTCTCGGCGATTAGAGGAACTAAATCGAACGGCTCAGGGTTCAGCGTCAGACCTGTGTTGTCGGTTCGGTAAATCTGCAGCAAGGTTTCAATGAGCTGGAGCTGGCCTCGGCAGCTTCGCTCCAAAACATCGAGCGCCCGCTCAAGAGCGTCTAGGGAGATGTGCTCCAGATCCTCGCGCAGGTGTCCCAGGGTCTCTACTGCTCCCAAAATCGGGGTGCGCAGGTCGTGGGTGAGGGTCGCAACGAAGTCCTCGCGCACCTTGACGAGTTGCTTCTGGACAGACAGTTGAGTCTGAGAAGCGTGCAATCCCTCTTCATAGCGCCGATTGCGGTCACTGAGATAGCCGGTGACCACCAGGGCGAGCGCGGCAATGCAGCGGTTGACAACAGTCGTGTGTTCCAAAACCCCAGTCCAGGGGATCCAGAGGTTTAGCAGGACGGCTATGCAGGCCAGAGTGGTGACCCCATAGCCAGCCCGGCGGGAGAACTGCCAGAAGGTCAGAATGATCGGACCCGTGTAGAGATAGCCGAAGACAAAGCTAGCCAGAGTGGAATATTCCAACACCAAAATGAGTACCAGGCTGAGCACCAGGAGCAGGAACGCGGCTAGGTCCTCCTTCACCCGGTTGATATCCTGATGGTCTTTCGCCTTCCTACCAAATGACCAACGGGGTTGAGCTCGGGATGAGGAGATGGCAGGCTGGCTCATGCCAAATCTCGGACTAGGGTACATCTCTAATTTTAGCTGGGTTACATCAGTGGCCTAGCTGGGAATCGGCTTTCCTGGTGCCATTCCTGATCGGTCAACTGGGACAGTGTGATTATAACTAGAGAAGCATTTATAGGCTTGAGTTTATACCTACACGCCAGACATATAGATATTTAGTGAACCTCAAGGAAACCTAAGCTTCTAGGACTATACCGCTGTGTCTAAACAGCTCCTAAGCTTCTAGGACTACATTGTTCTGTCTAAGCTCTATTAAAAAAATTAAGCCGTGTGATGAATGAACTATTTTTTACTCGTGGCTAGAATTCCATTAGTTGAGAAAGCGGCGGGTGGATGCTCAATTCCCTGGATTTCAACCCGCGCAACTCTCTATTAAGTCCGAAGAGCAATGGATAAGGCTATGTACGTCTATTGGTTTTCCCGATCCGCACCGTCGCCTCAGATGGTTCAGGAACTAGGCGGTGCGATTGCTGCTCAATTTAAGGGTAGAATCAGCGACATTCACAGTCGCTTCAATCAAATTATCTTCACCGAAACCTTGTGTATGGGTGGACGAGAGATCAAGTGCCGCCATCTCATTCCTGCGGAATCGGTTGTGGTGGCAGATCAGGCTTCACTTCTAGTTCAAGAGACTTGGTTAAAAGCGGGGGTCGCTGTCCTGTTAGTGCCCCAGACATACCAGGAGAAAACAGATGAAGGGAAGCAGGTGCCAAAATATGGCGGGCTGTTGCGGATCAACGAAATTAAAGTCGTGACCTCCCAATGGGCTGGCAGCAACTCAACCCGTTGGGAAGCGGGCACCGCTCGATGGACCAATAACCCCCCAGCTTCTCAGAAAGCTCAGGAGTCAGTGATGTTGCAGGTCAAGGCGCTAAACTAGAGGAATTACTATGCAATCTTCGCTGAATCGGGGCAGGTTCTCGCCTGGGACCCAGGCATTTCACTATCGTGTATTTCTGACCCTGAATGAATTCAAGCTACCGTTTCTCGTTGGTGGAGATTGTGCAGTCGACTACTACACAGGAATTACACCGCGTATTCAAAACCTGGACTTCTTTGTTCGTCCAGATGACTGTCAACGCGTCCTGGTTATGCTCTCTACCATTGGCTACCCAACTGAATTGTCCGCACTAGATTGGCGAGGCAGAGCCTTCAGCGGTGAGCACTCTGTCAACATTATCTTCAACTCGCCTGACCGCAGGGTAGAAGTTGACGAAACCTGGTTTGAGCATGCTGTTGAAGCAGAAATTCTGGATATTCCTGTGAAGTTCTGCTCCCCAGAAGATCTCATCTGGTCAAAGGCATCCAATCACAGCATCGATCCCCTGGAGGTTTTGGCCGTAGGAGACCTGCTTGACGCGTGCAGTGAACGCCTGGATTGGTCGAGGCTCTTGCATCGCTTTGGTTGCCAGTGGCGGATGCTCTTCGGCCACCTGATTCTTTTCTGTTTTGTCTGCCCTACCGGACGCCGTCGAGTTCCAGATTGGGTACTCCAAGCGCTATCTCACCAGTTTGACGCTGAATCTGAAGAGGATTGGAAACCCTTTTATGGTGCATGAATTTAAGACTTGCCCAGAACCTTTTCAGGCGATGTGGGGAGGTAGTAAGAAAGCAGATATCCGAGACCTAACAGACCGGGGTGGTGTGAGCGCTGTTCAGGTTGGAGATACCTTAAGGTTTCGCGAATGGCATCTGGATACAGGGGCCTATACCGGGCGAGAGCTTTCTGCCGTTGTAACCCACGTTCAAGTGGGCTATGGACTGCCGCCAACAATGGTAGTGATGTCCATTCACGTCTGTCACGGATTGAGAAATACCCACAGGGTCAGAAATGAAGTTGCATCCAGAAATCATGGTTTTACGATGTCTTAACTAGGTGCTAGCCATCTTTTATATCTCATTCGCCAATAACATCTCTGGCTTTGTCACTTCGGCTTGGTTCTAGCAGTCCAATTCGTCGAATTAAGTTGAATTAAGAGGAATTATGTCGAATTTTGGCAGACAGGCAATTGCACTGATTTCAGATCATGGCGATCCAGCGGCTCCCATTGGTCGGGAAGAAGCAGGACTGCTGCACGCGGTGTTGATCCTGGTTCCTAGTGCGATCACTCTTGCCTTCTGGCAGAGCTTATCAGGGATTAGCAATCCGGGCTTTCACGGTCTGTCTCAAGTGGTCTATGAGTACGCCTCTGCGGCGGCTGGCAATGGCTCCGGGTTTGAAGGGCTAGCGGATAGTCAACCCGCTCCTGCGGCCTTGTGGTGGAACTTGACGACTATGCTCACACTTTGGCTAGGGCGGTTTATCCCTATCATACTTCTGCTGCTTTTAGCCGACAGTATGTCCCATAAACTGTCGATGAGGGCAACTGCACTAACCTTGCAAACAGACACTAGTCTGTTTGGCTGGGTCATCGCTGTGACCATTCTGGTACTGGGAGTCCTCACGTTTCTGCCGGTTCTGGTTTTGGGTCCTGTGGCTGAAGCGATTCAAATTATCGCCGCTGGCGGCTAAGTGATGAAATCCAGTGCCATAACGATCCGGCCAAACAGAGCATTGGGCTGCAAACTCCTATTCTGGTAGAAGCTCAGAAGTTGCACCGTCTCAGCGCTCCGCTGAAAGCAACGTCTAGGTTATAACCAATTTCCACAGTTGGCAGATGACCAGGGAGGAGTGGATCCTGGTAATTGGGCTCTTTTCCAGGTTTAAATTCCATGCGTCGGGCTTGGGGGTTGTAATCCCACTCAAATAGCCATCGGTTTGAAGGTGGCAACTCCTGCCATCCTACTTTGGCATACAGCTTTCGATAGTCACCGCCCAAGGCCTTTAGAATGTTCATTTGAGCCGTAAAACCCTGTTGCCCGTCGCTAGCTGCATGCCAAAGGTTATCGATAGTTCTTAGATCAGTACAGGATAAACCTTCCATCTCGTCTTGGGGTGTGAAACCGCTTGCTTGTGCCTTTGGCCCAGCAGCATCTAGCAGTCGGAGGTAGGTCTCTCGGTCAGCAGCCCGCCAAGCTTTCTGCTGCAAGTACTCCCGTAGCTTGCTATAGTCAACCTGGCGCTCACTGGTCAGTGGAACTTGAGCCAGTGAACTGTACTGAACAGGAGTTTGGCTCGGGGATGCTGCGGTTGTAGAGGGACTTTTGTCTGAACTTAATTTGACCCCGAACCAGACAAGTGCCGCAGCGACACTGAGCAGGCTCGCGACTATCAGGAGGCTTAATACCAAGACAGTTCTGTTGTTTTTGGCCATGGCTGCTAGTAGTCTAGTGAGAAGGCTCTAAATTCGTTGAACGGATGCCATTTTACCGGCGACCTGGCTGAGCCAGCTCCTCAAGCGTGCGGCGGAGTTCTGTTTGCAGCCTGCCATACTCTGCCCAATTCCCTTGCTTCAAGGCATTCTGGGCTTGCTGCCACTGCTGTAGCGCCTTCTGAGCCAGTGGCCGTTCTGAACTTGGAGCTGGCACTTTAGACCCCTGCTCGAGTGGAGCAAATTGAGCAGGGCCTGAGGCAAAGAGCGCTTGGAGCGCTTCCTCGAGGGTGGGATACATCACCACTCGGTCTTGGTAGGCAGCAATCACTCGCGTTAGCTGCGGCAAGCTGTTCTGTTCGGCCTCCAGGTAAAGCGACTGAACGTAGAGTAGAGAGTTTTCAATTGGGATCACTAGCAGGTCGCTCCAATTGATCCGAGAGCCCTGCTGATTCCACAGCGTGATCTGCTCCGAAATCTCAGGGCTTTGATTGATGCGGGCCTCCACCTGCATCGGACCGAGGACCAGGCTCTGCTTAGAGAATTCGTAGACCAGGAGTCTGCCATAGGCTTCGCCATCACAGCGGGCTGCCATCCAGGCAATCAAGTTTTCTTTGCCAGCAGGCGTAAACGTTGTCAGCAGGACAAATTCCTCAGGCGACTGCGCAGGCTGCTGCTCCGGCAGTTTGAGAACGGCATAGTAGGGCCGCATGGGCTGGTTTTGGCTGGCTGGTGTTGAGTTGGGAAGGGTTGGGCTGGGAAGCTGCCATTGGTCTTCCTTGTTGTAGAACACCTGAGGATCGTTCATGTGATAGGTTGCGTACTGATGGGCCTGGACCTGGAATAAATCTTCTGGGTAACGTAGGTGAGACTTCAGGGGTCGGGGCATGGCCGTCAGAGGTTTAAATAGGGTATGGAAGATCTGGCGATAGGTCTGAATGAGCGGGTCTTCCGAATCAGAAATGTAGAAATCCACGCTGCCATCGTAGGCATCGACTACCACTTTGACCGCATTACGGATGTAGTTGACCTGCTGAAAAGGAGCCTCTGCCAGTTCTGAGTAGGGGTAGTGATGGCTCGTGGTGTAAGCGTCGAGGATCCAGTAGAGCCCGCCCTCTGCAATTACCAGATACGGGTCTCGGTCGTAGCGCAAGAACGGCGCAATCGCCTGAACTCGGTCTTTGAGATTGCGTCGAAATAGAAACCGGCTCTTTGGCGTAAATTCGCTGACCAAGAGTAGGCGCAGATCCCGAAAATGCCAGGCATAGAGCAGCCGCTGCCAGAACTGCCCCACCGCAACCCCACCGGTTCCCGTGTAACGGGTGTAGACGTTCTGACCCCCTTGAGGATAGTCCAGCTCTTGATCCGCAGTGGAGACAAAGACATTGGTACGGGCGAGCTCGCCATAATAAATAGCGGCATTGTCTATTGGGATCGCAGCCTGGACGGCCTGACTGGTTGCGCGAGGTGGGATATCTTTCACAAAAAAATCTGGCAAGCCCTCGGGCGTGACAGCATTGACAGGACTGAGCGTGAAGCCATAGCCATGCGTGTAAAAAAAGTGCTCGTTCACCCAGGTTTTGGCCCGCTGAGGCAGTTTGGA
Source organism: Leptolyngbya sp. SOY_34_metabat_272 (assembly GCA_031399305.1). Taxonomy (GTDB): domain Bacteria; phylum Cyanobacteriota; class Cyanobacteriia; order FACHB-261; family FACHB-261; genus FACHB-261. Next base: position 23,702 of record JANNOU010000114.1, on the reverse strand, counting down.
ATAGTCGAGCTCCCGAGCGGCATGCATCACTTGGCGCAAGGTCCCATCGATGGTGTAGCGGTCTACGTCCACACTCGGAAACTGATAGTAAGGTCGAATTTCTTGAAGTTGTTTATAAGTTTCGAGCAGGGGCTGGGGATCCCAAAGACGGATGTTTTTGATCGTGGCCTGGTTGCGCTGAATGTCTGAGCGGGTCAGACTGTTTTTGAGATCGAAAGCCTGAGCTTCAACCTTGGTTAAGTTGAAGCCTTGACGGGTAAACTGAATACTTCGCTCGATGTAGGGCCGTTCACGCCCCAACTCATTGGGTGAAACAATGAATGCCTGGACAGTCTGAGGATAGAGAATTCCCACCAATAAAACGCTCAAGCCATAGCCCGCCAACACGCAGAGAATCTCCTTGACCAGGACGCGCCTCAAGCCTTGCCGGGCCAGCCAAAACAGAGCAGCTGCGCTCAACAAACTGACCCCCACCAAAAAGCCATTAGCCGGCAGTTGGGCGTGAACATCGGTGTAGTTAGCCCCGAAGCTCACCCCGCGCTCAGAGTAGAGCAGGTCGTAGCGACTGAGCCAGTGCCCCCAGGCAACCTGCACCAAGAAAATGCTGCCCAAAACTAGCAAATGCTTCTGGGCAATGGGAGATAGATTGTCAAGCCTCAGCCGACGGTCCCCGAGGACGGGATCAATCCCCCAAAGCTTTTGCCTGAAACCGTACAAGCTGGCTGTGCTGAGGAGGGTGAGCAACCACAGGCTCCAATCCCATGCCTGTAGTCGCTTCAAGACTGGCAGGCTGTAGAGGTAGAATGCCAGCTCCCGATCAAATAGCGGGTCCCGAATTCCAAATGCAGTTTGATTGAGCCAGGCTAATATTTCAAGCCACGCATCAGCCAAAAACCAAGCTAGGAGAGCACTAACTGCAACGATGCCCAGAGCGAGCAACCCCTTGCTCAAGGGCTGAAGTTGGCTAATCACCTTATTCTCTAGATTGCGCTGACTCCGAATTGCCAGGGACAAACTCTGAATGAGAGGATCTGGACTGGACAGAGTCTCTTCAGACCTCCGTGAGCTTCGCCAGGCGTACCAGCTGTTGCCCCCCAAAATCGCCAGAGCCAGAACAAAGGCAACGCCCCAAACCAGGAGGCGAGTGCTCAGACTCAGCATAAAAACGCTGAGGTAATTCACCTCCTCAAACCAGAACCGCTCAACCGTCAGGGCAATGGCTAGGTCAGCCAAGAATCCGGCACTCAACAAGGCGCTGACAATCAGCAGCCATCGTGGCAGAAGCAAGGACATGTTACTCAGTCATACAAAAGCAATACTCTCCAACTTAACTTTACTGCCGCTTGTTCCTAGCTCATCGGCGAGTGCCGCCAAACTCGACCTGAATAAGCCAGAATTCGACAGAAGTCATGTTTCTATAAGTAGTCGGACTTCGATTTCTTATTGCCGGTTGGAGATTTTGGTCTTGCTAACTGCTAGTTTAGCATTTCTGGCTTTAGATGAAGTGCGGAATTTCTGTCTAAGAAGACAGGCCACCGCACCTAGAGCTAGAGCTAGAGCTAGAGCTTGAGATTTACGCTTCAGAGACTAGCCGCTTCTGTCACAGATGTGTAGTGCATCAATACAAGATTTGACCTAAACCTAGAGGTGTAGACCGTTCTAGACCTAGAAGACTAGAACGGTCTAGTCTTTAATAATAAAAACGTTGTTTTTTCGTATTATTCGTATTAGATGGCTTCAAAAATAGTAAGCTTCATGTAAGACTTCAGTGCCGAACTCGACTTCCAGCTTTAGATTTGCACTCTCTATCACAGAGTTAAAGCGACTTCCATGCTACAGGGATTGTTTCAAATCGCGCTCACGTTAGCTATCCTGGTCGCGCTAGTGCCTTTGCTTGGGGGCTACATGGCACGGGTGTATCGGGGAGAGCGGGTCACGTTAGACCTGGTTATGAATCCAGTGGAGCGCCTAGTTTATGCCGTGGGGGGGATCAACCCCACAGAAGGCATGACTTGGTGGCCCTACGCCCGCGCCGTGCTCTGGAGCAACCTGGTAATGGGCGTGCTGGTGTTTCTAATTCTGACCTTCCAGGCCATCCTGCCCTTGAATCCAACCGGGCTTGGACCCGCAGCTTGGGACACTAACCTCCACACCACCATCTCATTTGTCACCAACACCAACCAGCAGCATTATTCGGGGGAAACAACCTACGGTTACCTCTCTCAAATCTTTGGCTTAGAGTTCCTGCATTTCACCTCGGCGGCAACTGGACTAGCAGTCGGTATCGCCTTTATTCGAGGTCTCTCTGGTCAGCCACTGGGTAATTTCTTCGTCGATCTCACCCGCGGTATCCTCTGGATATTGTTGCCCATCAGCCTGATTTTCGGTCTGGTTCTGATCGGGCTAGGGCTGCCGCAGACTCTCAATGGTGCTGTGATCGTGACGACCCTGGAAGGAGCGACTCAGGCGATTGCGCGCGGACCCGCAGCGGCGTTTGAGATTATCAAACAACTCGGAGAGAACGGCGGCGGCTTTTTCGCCATCAACTCCGCCCATCCCTTTGAGAACGCGAATGGCGCAACCAACCTGATTGAGATCATCGCCATGCTGACGGTGCCCACCGCGCTCATTTACACCTATGGCGTGATCTCAGGCTATCGAAAGCAAGCCTGGGTTGCATTCTGGACGGTGTTTTTGATCTACGTGGTTTTGGTGCTGGCCACTGCCGCTGGAGAATACGACGGCAACCCCATTGTCAGCAATTTGCTCGGGGGGCAGACGCCTAACCTCGAAGGTAAAGAGGTCCGTTTCGGCTGGGCACAGAGTGCCCTATTTGCGATCTCTACCACTGCTAGCATGTGTGGTGGCATTAACAGCCTGCACGACTCGTTTATGCCAGCGGGGGGCTTCTCGACCCTGACCAACATGTTCTTGCAGGTGATTTTTGGCGGGCAGGGCACTGGAACCGCTTACCTGTACCTCTACTTCATTCTGACGGTGTTTGTCACGGGGTTGATGGTCGGGCGTACCCCAGAATTCCTAGCGCGTAAAATCGAGAAGCGGGAGGTGGTTCTTGCCAGCATTGTTGTCTTGGTCACACCGTTTTTGGTTCTGATTCCGACGGCAATTACAGTGTCCTTCCCGGATCAGCTTGCAGGCACAAGCAACCCTAGCTTCCACGGCTTTGCTCAGGTGCTTTACGAATACGCTTCCGCGAATTCGAATAACGGCTCTGGCTTTGAGGGATTGGCGGATTCTGAACCCGCTGCGACGGGTCTTTGGTGGAACCTGAGCACCTTGGTGCCGCTGCTGGGCGGTCGCTACATCCCAATTGTGGCGCTGCTAGCTCTAGCAGGCGGCATATCGCTCAAAAGGACTGTCCCAGAAACAGTCGGAACTTTGCGCACCGACACCAGCTTGTTTGGCGCGGTCACCGCGGGCGTCATCCTGATTCTGGGCTTGCTGGAATTTTTCCCAGTGCTGGCGCTGGGGCCAGTGGCCGAAGCCGTACAGATCGCTGGGCAAGCGGCCCAAAGCGCCGTGAGCATCCTGCCCTAGGTTTGGTAATCCTCCTCAGTCGTGTCAGGAACCAACATGAGAGTACAACCAGAATTTCAGACTGAACCTATTTCTGAGTCAGCGCCGCTGACCGGCAAGCGTCTGCAACGGCGTCAATTGTCAGTTAGCAACGCCAGTTTGTATCAGCGAGCGGTGGTGGAGGCATTTAAGAAGCTAGATCCACGTCACATCGTGCGCAACCCAGTCATGTTTGTGGTCTGGGTCGGCACAATTGTGACTGCTTTGCTGGTGATTGACCCCAATTTGTTTGGCACAGTCCCTGGCGACAATGTCCGTCGCTACAACGCGCTGTTGGCCGGCATCCTCTTTGTCACGGTCCTGTTTGCCAACTTTGCCGAAGCTGTCGCTGAAGGGCGTGGCAAGGCTCAGGCAGAATCTCTGCGGGCAACTCGAACCAAAACCATTGCGCATCGTCTGGTCAGCAACAGTCGAGGTGCAGGACCGAATAGTCGCTTCGAGGATGTCAACTCAACTGATTTACGCCGGGACAACCTAATTCTGGTGCAAACGGGCGAGACCATCCCAGTGGACGGAGAGGTGTACGATGGCATCGCTTCGGTAGACGAGTCTGCCATCACAGGAGAGTCGGCTCCAGTCCTTAAGGAACCGGGTTCAGATATCTCGAGCAGTGTCACCGGTGGGACGCGGGTCGTGTCTGACTACCTGGTCATTCGGGTGAGTGTAGATCCTGGACAGGGCTTCATTGACCGCATGATCGCGCTGGTGGAAGGAGCTGAGCGCCAGAAAACCCCTAACGAAATCGCGTTGACCGTGCTGCTGGTGGTGCTCACTCAGGTCTTCCTGGTCGTGGTCGCCACCATTCTGCCGATTGCCAGCTATGTCGGCAGTCCGGTCAGCATCGCCACGCTGATCGCGCTGCTGGTCGCCCTGATTCCAACCACGATTGGGGCCCTCCTCTCGGCGATCGGCATTGCGGGCATGGATCGGGTGGCCCAGTTCAACGTGATTGCCACCTCCGGTCGAGCGGTCGAAGCCTCGGGGGATATAGGAACGCTGCTGCTCGACAAGACAGGCACGATCACGATCGGCAACCGCTTGGCCGATGAGTTTATCCCGGTGGGAAGCCATAGTGTTCAGGACGTCGCTCGGGTCGCTCTGGCAGCCAGCGTGTTCGACGAGACGCCTGAAGGCAAGTCGGTGGTGCGCTTAGCGGAGCGGCTGGGCGCGAAAGTTGATTTTGAGCTCGACCGAGCAACGGGAATTGAGTTCTCAGCCCGCACCCGATTGAGTGGCACGGACCTAGCCGATGGCCGGCAAGTGCGCAAAGGCGCAGTGGATTCGATCAAAGGCTTTGTGCGCTCCCGGGGAGGTCACACGACCTCTCAATTGGATGATGCTTATGAAGCCGTGTCCCGGCAAGGTGGGACGCCTCTGGGCGTTTGCGACGACCACGAGATCTATGGGGTGATCTACCTGAAGGACATCATCAAGCCCGGCATCCGGGAGCGCTTCGGCCAGCTGCGCCGCATGGGCATCAAGACAGTCATGATCACAGGTGACAATCGCATTACAGCAGGGGTGATTGCCGCCGAAGCCGGGGTTGACGATTTCCTCGCCGAAGCCACGCCCGAGGATAAAATCCGGGTGATTCGCGAAGAGCAAGCTCTGGGCAAGCTGGTCGCGATGACTGGGGATGGCACCAATGATGCGCCTGCCCTGGCTCAAGCGGATGTGGGCGTGGCGATGAACTCAGGCACCCAGGCGGCTAAAGAGGCAGCCAACATGGTGGACCTGGATTCTGACCCCACCAAGCTGATTGATGTGGTGACAATCGGCAAGCAGTTGCTGATCACTCGGGGTGCCCTCACCACCTTTAGCATCGCCAATGACATCGCCAAATACTTTGCAATCATTCCAGCAATGTTTGCCAGTGTGGGTATCGGCAGCTTGAACATCATGAATCTGGCTAGCTCCCAGTCGGCTGTGCTCAGTGCCCTCATCTTCAACGCCCTGATCATCCCAGCGCTGATTCCGCTGGCATTGCGAGGCGTGCAGTTTCGACCCCTGTCCGCTGACGAACTGTTGCAGCGCAACATTCTCATCTACGGTGTCGGCGGTGTCATTGTGCCCTTTGTGGGCATCAAGCTGATTGACTTAGTCGTTGCCGCCATTGGGCTGGCCTAGGAGTAACAAGTATGAACCTTAAAAAACTGACGGCAAAGGCGTTCAAGCGCATCTCTCCCCAAGCCTCAAGCTTGAGGACTCGGGCTCGCATCATGCCCGCGAATCTACCAAAACTGATGCCAAACCTGACAGGCCAACTCCCGGCCCAAGCGTTGGACCTTTGGCGCAAGGATCGAGTCATTGCGATGACTCTGCTGGTTATGCTGGCAGACCTGATCCTAGCTCCTTGTGTCTGGGCGGCATCCGGTGGAGCCCTGTCTTTCAGCGCATCAATTTGGGTTGTGTTGCTGGGAATTGCCACGGTTGGCCTGTCAATTTACTTGTTCTACGTCATGTTCAAACCGGAGGCATTTTAGGTTATGGCACTTTCTCGTGAATTAGGTTCAGCCTTCCGGATCACCGCAGTGCTTTGGCTTCTGGTGGGGGTTCTGTATCCGCTGGTAATGACGCTGCTCGGCCAAACCCTCTTTCCTATCCAGGCCAATGGCAGCCTACTAACCCGGACAGGAGCGTTCACCTCAAATCCAAGCGAGGCGGTCGGCAGTGCGCTGATCGGTCAGTCCTTCAGCTCAGAGCGGTATTTCAACAGCCGTCCCAGCACGAGCAACTACAGCAGCTTTACGGCTGAAGAGAAGGATCCCGAAAACGTGGGCCAGACTACAGGCGTCTCAGGTGCGAGCAACTTGGCCCCTGGCAACCCTGACCTGGCCAAACGGGTTACTGAATCGGTGAAACAGCTTCAAGATGCAGGTATCAAGCCCACGGCTGATCTGGTCTACACCTCCGGCTCCAGTCTCGACCCTCATATCTCCCCAGAGGCTGCTCGCAACCAGATTAATCGGCTCGCTCAAGCCCGGAACCTTGCACCTGACCAGCTGCAAACGCTCATTGAGCAGTACACAGATAATCGCTTTCTAGGTGTGTTCGGCGAACCAGGTGTGAACGTCCTACGCCTGAATCTGGCTCTGGATCAGCTGCAATAACTCAGTGGAGGTCACTGATTGCCATGAGCAAACCAGGCGACGAAACCGGAGCCAATTTTCGCTTACCTTTGGGGCTGCCGACTAGCGACAACTCTTGCAAGCTGAACCTCTCTGGCGCGAGCAAACGAGGCAAGCACAAGATCTTCATCGGCATGGCCCCAGGGGTGGGTAAAACCTACCGCATGCTGGAGGAGGCTCACTGCCTCAAACAGGACGGCATTGATGTGGTGATCGGTGTCCTAGAAGACCATGGCAGAAAGGAAACAGCCCACAAAGCAGAGAAGCTAGAGCAAATTTCTCTCGCTCAGGTGGCGTACCAGAACCGCCTCCTGGCCGAGATGGATACCGAAGCGATCCTCGTCCGTCGCCCTCAGGTTGTCCTAGTTGATGAACTTGCTCACACCAATGTACCCGGCTCTGTTCGTCAGAAGCGTTGTGAGGATGTCGAGATGCTGCTGACAGCGGGCATCACGGTCTACTCCACGGTGAATGTGCAGCACCTAGAAAGCCTCAATGATGTCGTAGCGCGGATTACCGGTGTACTAGTGCGCGAGCGAATTCCAGACCGCATCCTGGAGGATGCGGATGCGGTCGTGGTGGTCGATGTCACGCCCGAAACCCTGGAAGAGCGCCTGAACGAGGGCAAGATTTATGCCCTTGAGAAAGTGCCGTCAGCCAGAGCCAATTTCTTCAAGCACAGCAATCTGGTTGCGCTCCGGGAACTAGCGTTGCGAACGGTCGCCAATCAGGTAGAAGATGACTATCAGGAGGGCAACGGCAACCCAGCGGAATTCACCGGCATTCATGAGCGAATCCTGGTTTGTGTCTCCACCTATCCCAGCTCAATCCGGCTGTTGCGCCAGGGAGCCCGCCTGGCTAGCCGCCTTGATGCAGAACTTTATACTCTGTTTGTCCAACTTCCCAATCGTTTTCTGAGCCGTGAAGAGGCGATGCGAGTAGAAACCTGCGAGCGATTGACCCAGGAGTTTGGCGGAACTTTCCTGCGCCAAGAGGGAGCAGATATTGCCAAAATCATCGCGAGCGTGGTCCAGGAGCGGTGCATTACGCATGTCGTGCTGGGTGAATCCAAGCGCTCGCGTTGGGAAATGCTGTTCAAGGGCTCCCTGGTCTATAAGCTGATGCCGATGCTCAAGACGACGAATCTGCACATCGTTCGAGCCGATGCACAATAGTTGCTTCGCCGCAATATAGGTTTTTTGAGATTCAGCAGGCTAGCTCGGTCGAGCTTGCTCAACCGCAAAGGAAATCACCGCATCCGCAAATTTCTCAAGGGAGTTGTTATTTGCACACCGATAGGGCCATTGCCAAACAGGCGTTTCAGCAGAAGCAGTTTCTTGTAATTTTGGCCCTGACTATAGAGGCTGATCATTGTGACAGACACAGACCTCTCACTGTGCGTCTTCGATCATCGCGCTCTGGTTCTTCGGGTCCAAATTACCTCTGGCGTATTGAGCCTGGCTTAGTTCGAACTTTGACCTGAAGTGAAGCCAGAGAAGTTGTTTATATCTGCGATGACGCAGTTCCAATCTCCGACCACGCAGCTCTGAGCTGGAATCGCGAGGCCCTGACCAGAATGGTCCTGACTGCGTGTTGCTACTGCGCTTCCCGAGCTCCGAGCCCGGCGCGTCGAGTGCCCAGCCCAGCAGGCGCAGCAATCAGCTCCAGACTCCGTGTTCTGCACTCGGTCTCCCCAGCGCCAAGCCTGGACAGTCGAGAAAATGGCTTGAACTTCCCAGCCTTCAGCTCGCAGGGTTGAGTTCCAGACTTGAGGTTTCGACTTCTGAGCCGAATGCTCCGAGTTCTAGGCTTAGCAGGCCGAGTTGGCAGCGGGGCAGTCCTGCATAGGTAAGGATGCATTGTAGTGGCGAACAAGGTGCCAGATTGCTCCAGCAGGCAAAATCCAGGCAATAGCCACCGTGGTCTGTCGCACCTACGACGGTGCGCCCGAAGCCGCCCCCGATCAGTTGGAGTCCAGATGATCATCACTCTCCAGCACTGCCCCACCAAGCCCGCCGCAGACTAAAGCAACCTCAATGTTGTTTATATCTGCGACCACGCAGCTCTGAATCTGGAATCACGAGGCTCAGAGCCAAATGGTCCTGACCGCTTGTCCCCCACCCCTTGCGCAGGAGGGCTGGGGGAGCGAAACAGCGGGGTAATTGCGCCTTTGCGCCCGGCTTGACGAGCGCTTGCTCCAGGCTCAAGTCGCTTGAGCCTGGGGGTCGGCACGGTAGCCCTGAAACTCGCCTCACTTCACCGATCGCTCTGGCCATTGATCGTCAAAACTGGGGCTTCTCCACGGCTGAGACCGGTGCATGATTGAGGACGGGGCAAGCAGCCAGCCTCGCGAAAGTCAACCTGGGCTGTCCTTGCTGCTAGGTGCTCTGAGCCGCGTGACTGGCAGTGTCACAACTGAAATTTCTTCGGAATACTTGCGCCATCTCAAGCGCAGACGGTGGCAAAAATTTTGTCTCATTGATTCAGTCAGCTGTGAAAGGTGCTCTCCTCACCCGGCTGAATTAGACGATCCTGGTCTTGAGGGCAGGTTGACGCCAGTCGCCCGGCAAGCTGAGCGACCACCTTCACTAACTCCTCGGGACTGACCGGCTTGGGCAGATAGACCTGAAACCCCGCCAGTAGGGCCTGAGTGCGATCTTCGGCCCTGGCATAAGCGGTGAGAGCAATAGCAGGCGTCTGTCCCCCTTGCTCTGGGGAGAGCGCCCGGATTTGGCGCAGCAGAGTGTACCCATCAGTATCGGGCATGTTGATATCGGACAAGAGGAGTTCAGGCCGCTGATGGGCTGGCGCATTGCGCAGGGCCGCCAACACATCAGCGGCGGCAGTGGCAGTGGTCACCGCCGCTCCGTGCTGCTCCAGTACAAACGCAACTAGCTGACGGGAATCCGCGTCATCGTCCACCACCAGCACCCGTAGGCCCTCGAGCGATATCGGCGGATTGTCCCCTGGTGCTGGGGGCTCCGATTGACCCGCCTGCGTCCCTCGGGCCATCAGGGGCAGTTGAACCCGAAAGCTTGCTCCCTGCCCCTGGCCGGGGCTGTCTACGGCAACCGTGCCCCCATGCAGTTCCACCAAGTGGCGGACAATCGCTAATCCCAGCCCCAGCCCACCCTGTCGTCGGGTGGTGGTACTGTCGGCCTGGCGAAAGCGCTCGAAAACATAGGGCAGGAAGTCGGACTGGATCCCCACGCCGGTATCCTGTACTCGGATTTGGGCAAAGTCATCCACCCGCTCCAGGTACACCTCGACCCGCCCACCTCGGGACGTGAACTTAACGGCGTTGGCGAGCAAGTTCCACACCACCTGCTGCAAGCGGTTAGCATCGCCAAACACCGGGCTAGCAGGCTCATGGAGCACCGCTTGGAGCTCAATCGCCTTCGCCTCAGCGGCGGGGCGAATGGTTTCAATTGCGCTTTCCAAAACAGCAACAAGCAGACACGGACGCATCTCTAAGCGGAGTTTGCCTTGAATGATTCGCGAAACGTCCAGGAGATCATCGATCAATTGGGCCTGGACTTTGGCATTGCGCTCAATAGTTTCCAGCGCCCGAGCGGTCGTAGAGCGGTCCAGAGTCCCTCGCCTTAGCAGTTGAGCCCAGCCCAGGATACCGTTGAGGGGCGTCCGAATTTCGTGGGAGAGCACCGAGAGGAACTCGTCCTTGAGACGATTGGCGGTCTCCGCCTGCTGCCGTGCTGATTGTTCGCGCCCCAGCAACTGTTCGCGCTCGGCTTCAGCTTGTTTGCGATCGGTGATATCGAGGAAGGCCCCGACAGCTCCCCTCGTGCGGCCCTGTTCATCCCATAAGGGAGCCGCGTAGCCATACAGATTAAAGAGAGCACCGTCAAAACGCAGAATTTCGACTTCCGTTCGTTCGACGGTCACTCCATGAATGGCAGCGTAGCGCAGGGGAGTTTCATCCGGGGTCAGCTCTTGGCCATTGCGCAGGATTTTGTAGGAAGGATTGGAACTGCCTTCAGGGGGGGTGTAAGAAGCGTTGTCATCGTTGGCAAGGCCCAGAATCTGGGCAAAGGCTGGGTTTGCTTTAACCCGTTTGAACTCGAGATCGTCGGTAATGAGAATGCCGACTGGGACCACTTCAAATAGCGTTTGAAGTTCGTTCAGCCGGTTCTGTAAGTCACGGTTGAGAAGGGCAATGCCGACTTCGGCTCGTTTGCGCTCTCGAATCTCCGCTTCTAGCTGTTCATTGGCTTGGCTCAGTTCAGCGGTTCGCTCCTGGACTCGTTGCTCGAGTTGGCTCTGGTAATGGCGTAGGCTTTCCTCGGCCCGCAGACGTTCTTCAATCTGTGCCTGCAGTTCCAGGTTCGCCTGTTTGAGTTGAGCCGGGCTGGGTAAGGCCAGAGCTAGAGGCACCAAGGGCACCAGTTCAATCGCGGTAAACACGGAAACGAGTGCTGTCGCCGCTTTGATTGTGCCCGACACCCAGTAAGTCGGATACCACAACGTCCAAATTTCCGCAATGTGCGTTGTGCCACAGGCAATGATGAACGCGGCAAACAATAAAAAGATGCCGTGAAAGGGCAAGTCTTGGCGCTTGCGGACAAAGTAAAACAGGGTTAGAGGAATAGAATAGTAAGCCAGCGCGATCAGCGCATCGGCGCTGACATGCAGTCCAACTAAACCCGATTTCCAGAGGTAGCAATGACCGTGAGGAATAAACGGTCCTGCGGCAAAAAAGCTGCTGACAACGTCGTCCATGGAGGAGAAAAATGAACCCGCGGCTCGAAATGGGCAGGAGAAACAATCAGAGGGCAGAAGGTATGAATGCGAGCGCTCAATTCTGCGGACCCCAGAAACTAGGAACCCAACAGCTATCTCCAAGTAAAAGATCTGGCCAATTATATGACGAATGAACTACGGGTGCCAGCTTAAGCCCAGTCAATAGAAGCATCTTCAATATCTGTTTAGACTTGTGTGAATTGTTTCTGAACGTCAGGGGGCAGGGGAGGCAAAATCCGACCCCCCTGCCTCAGCCCCAGGCTACTGCCATCTGGCGCAACTGCCGCACCGTTTGCACCACCGCTGCCGCCACCCGCTCCATTTCCTCTGCCGTATTAAAGCGCCCGATGCCGAAGCGCAACGATGCCTGAGCCTCCGCATCCGATAGGCCCAGCGCTTTGAGCACATGCGAAGGAGCCACCTCGGCAGAGGTGCAGGCCGAGCCCGAGGAGAGCGCCACTACCTCGCGCAAACCCATTAGCAGCGCCTCACCATCCACATCGTTGAAGCAGATATTCAAATTGCCGGGCAGTCGCGCACTGGGGTGGCCGTTGAGCTTCAGGTCCGCCAGCTCCTGGCTCAAGCGCCGCCAGAGATCCGCGCGCAAGTGGGTCAGACGCGCTGCTTCGCTGGGCTGTTCGCTCAGTGCCAGCGCCACCGCCTGGCCCAAGCCCACAATCTGCGGCACAAACAAGGTCCCGGAGCGCCAGCCCCGCTCGTGCCCGCCGCCGTGCATCTGCGCCGCCAACTGCACCCGAGGCTGGCGACGCCGCACATAGAGCGCCCCGATGCCCTTGGGGCCGTAGATCTTGTGCGCGGTCAGCGACATCAGGTCAATGCCCTGCGCCTGCACATCCAGCGGAATTTTGCCAATCGCCTGCGCCGCGTCTGTGTGGAACAGCACGCCATGCTGCTTAGCAATCGCCCCGATTTCTGCCAGCGGCTGCAACACGCCAATTTCGTTATTGACCGCCATTACTGAGAGCAGCAGCGTGTCGGGTCGGATCGTCTGCTCTAGCTGATGCAAGTTCAACAGACCATCAGCGCCGACCGGCAGCAAGGTCAGTTCAAAGCCCAGCGACTCCAGATAGCGCAGCGGATCCAGGACAGCCCGGTGCTCGGTGACCACGCTGATCAGGTGACGGCCCTTGTTCAGGTAGGCTTCGGCCACGCCCTTGAGTGCCAGGTTATTGGCCTCGGTCGCGCCACTGGTGAAGACGATCTCCTCCGGCTCACTGCCGATTGCTGCGGCCAGGGTTTGCCGCGCCTGAGTCACCGCCGCCTCGGCTTCCCAGCCGTAGAGATGCGAGCTGCTGGCCGCGTTGCCAAACGTCTCGCTGAAATAGGGCAGCATGGCCTCTAAGACCCGGGGGTCCACTGGCGTTGTGGCCTGGTGGTCCAGATAGATCGGCCTGGTTGTCTGCTTCGCGTTTGCACCCATGCCGTCAGCCCCCGCAACCTGTTCTCTCAGTCTACCGACACACCCAACTGCGAGAGGTTGAGCGCCCGCCCCGCCACTACCAGATACACCGCCTCCGCCGTACGGCCCAGATGGCGGCTCAGCTCCCCCAAACGGTCGCGAAACCGACGGCCCAGAGCGTAGGGCGGCACCAAGCCCCAGCCGGTCTCCTCAGCCACCAACAGTACCCGCGCTGCACAGATGCTCAGCGCCTCGGTCAACTCGGCCAGGGTCTGCTGCCAAGTGTCGGCGTCTTCCTCTAGACGGTTGGCTAGCCAAGTGCCCAGCGAGTCTACCAGTAGGCAGGTGTCGGGGGCTGCCTGCCGCAGCAGTGGGCTTAGCGCGTGGGGCGCTTCTAGGGTGCGCCAGTGGGCAGGGCGTCGCTGGCGGTGCTGGGCCAAACGAGCCGTCCACTCGGCATCACTGGCATCCGTCTGAGCAGTGGCCACATAAATCACCGGCAGGCCGCTCGCCTGCGCCAAGCATTCGGCCCACTCGCTCTTGCCCGAACGGACGGGTCCAGTGATCAAAATGTGGCTCAAGGCTACCTCACCGAAACGCAAGACTCAGCCAAACCCGAATCAACCGTCTCTGAGCACGCACTGTCAAGGTCTTGAGATTAGCAGAAGCCCATTGTTTGGAGAGTATTGTTTGCCCATTAACCCATTTAGTTTTGCAGTTTTCCGGGAAATTAGCTGCGAATCTGGGTAGATTAAAACCAGGGAATTGATTTCAAAGCTGTGGATTTCTTCGTGCCCTGGTTTTCTTTGTGGTAAGTCGCAGGCGTTTTGCTGTCGTGAGTCGATGAAGCATGGACTGAAACGGATTGAGGTCACCCTCCAACAGTTGGAGGTCCGCGAAACGCTCGGCCACCTGCCTGAACCGCCAGTGCGCACGCTAACCGTGAAACCGCTGGGGCAACGCCCCCTGCCGTTCAGCTTTCCCGACTCTGCGCTGCTGTCTCAGCCTCACCCCCCGGCCAGTATCGCGCCGCTGCAACCCGAAGAGCCGTCGCTGGTGCCGACGTTGCCGCGCACCTCCTTGACCCGGCTGGCTGAGCGTTCGCGCAGTGCCGCCAACCCCCATCTCGCAGTTGGCCTGCTGAACACGTTACGCGAGCGCGTCCAGGTCTGGCAAGCTGAGCTGGCGCAAATTGTGCGTCAGGCCCATGATCTGCACGCCGAGGGGCCAATCATTGAGGGCTGGCTGGAGTCTTACGAATCCGAGCTCAAGGACACCGCCGAGGTCAGCGAGACCTGGCCAGAGGGCAAACCAGACGGCAAAGGCAGCCAGCGCTACCGACTACGAGGGCTGGATGAGCGTGGCCAGAGCTGGTGGCGCGACTGCCCCCCCGAACAGGTGATCTCGGTGAGCCTAGCGGTGGCCCGCGCCCAGAAACTGCGACAGCTGCTGACCCGCCAACAAGAACTCGAAGACCGCCTCGCCGACCTAGCCGAGCGCCTGGTCACCCTGATGGGCCAGATGGGGTAGGGGGGCATCGCACTCGGCCCCCTACACTGAGAGCATGGCTCGCTCACAACTGCATCAACTTGGCTCCTACCTGTCCCCACACTGGCGCAAGCTCAGCTTGGGAACTGTCGCGCTGCTGATTGCCAATGGCATCGGTGTCTACATCCCCTGGCTGATCAAGCAAAGTGTGGATCAGTTAGAAATCGCTCAGGATGAGCGGCAGCTACTGAACGCGGTGCTACTGGTTTTAGGCCTGGCCTCGCTGATGTGGTTCATCCGCATGGCCTCGCGCATCTGGCTGTTCGGCGTGGGACGGCTGGTGGAATTTGACCTCAAGCAGAAGATCTTCAACCATCTGCTCACCCTAGAACCCGCCTATTTCACTGCTTCGTCTGCCGGTGATTTGATCAACCGTGCCACCAGTGATGTCGACAACATTCGCCGTCTGCTGGGCTTTGCGGTGCTCAGTCTGGTCAACACAACCTTTGCCTACGCGTTCACTTTCCCGGTGATGTTGGCGATCGATCCGCAGCTGACCTTGTTGGCAATCATGGTCTACCCGCTGATGTTTCTGCTGGTGTTTCTATTCGGCAACCAGTTGCGCTCGCAGCAATTAGACGTGCAGCAGGAACTCTCGGAGCTCAGCGACCTGATCCAGCAGAACATGAGCGGCATTGCCTTGGTCAAGGTCTACGCCCAGGAACTCAATGAGCGCCGCGCCTTTGCCCAGAACAACGGCCGCTTGCTGCAGGCCAATCTCAAACTGGCAAAGACCCGCAACACCTTGTTCCCCGTTCTGTCGGGACTGGCCAGCGTCAGCTTGCTGATCCTGTTGTGGGTGGGCGGCCTCAAGATCGCCGATGGCAGTCTGACGATTGGCGACTTTGTGGCGCTGCTGCTCTACGTGGAACGGCTGGTGTTTCCCACGGCGCTGCTGGGCTTCACGATCACCGCTTACCAGCGCGGTCAGGTGAGTATTGACCGCGTCGAGGCGATCCTCAGCGTGCAACCGCAGGTTCGCGACGACGTGGGAACTGTGGCTCTGCCACCCGAGCGAGTTCAGGGGCGCATTGAGGCACGGGGGCTGACGGTTGCCTATCCTGGCACCGACCATCCGGCCCTGGAGGCCGTAAGCTTCACGATTGAGCCCGGCGAGACGGTGGCGATCGTAGGGCCAATCGGCTCGGGCAAGTCCACACTGGCCAATGCGCTGCCTCGCCTGCTCAACATCGCCCCCCAACAGTTGTTCTTAGACGGACAGGATGTCACCACTTTGCGCCTGAGCGATCTGCGCGGCGCGATTGCCTACGTGCCGCAGGATAGTTTCCTGTTCAGCACCACGATGCAGAACAACATCCGCTATGGGGAACCCGAAGCGGACCAGGGTTTAGTGGAGCTCACCGCCAAGCAAGCCCGCATCCACGAGGAAGTGCAAACCTTCCCGCAGGGCTACGCCACCTTGGTGGGCGAACGCGGCATTACGCTCTCGGGCGGTCAGCGTCAGCGCACCGCCCTCGCCCGCGCTCTGCTGATTGACGCGCCGATTCTGGTGTTGGATGACGCGCTCTCCAGCGTGGACAACCAGACGGCAACCCAGATTTTGGCCAATCTCACGGCTTATGGCTCTGGGCAGCTGGGCCAGCGCAAGACGGTGATTTTCATCTCGCACCAACTGAGTGCGGCAGCGACGGCAGACCGAATTTTGGTCATGGACCAAGGCCGGATTGTTCAGATGGGCGATCACGCCAGTCTGGTACAACAGTCGGGCCTGTACCGAAAGCTCTGGAATCAGCAGAAGCTAGAAGAAATTCTGAGAGATTGACCGGCACGATCCGGCCCTACAAAACTCTTAGCAAAAATCATTCTGTCAAGCAGAGCTGCCGCGATTATCGGGATGAGTTGCCCGTAAATCTATCTCGAGAAATAGCTCTCTGGGCTGAGTTTCCAAAGGGCTGCCAACGGTTCGGTTCAGGTAGGGTCTTCCGGGCAAAAATGGGCGGCTATCTCCACAGGAAAGCCCAGCAAAATCCTGACATGATAGAGGTGTTGGAAAGGCACAACCACCATGAAGTTTTCAATTCAATCGATCTACAACTGGTACCGTCAGGGTATCCGCAATCCCAAGACCCGCCTGTGGTTTATCGCAGGCACTCTGGCTTACCTGATTAGCCCCGCAGATTTGCTACCTGATGTCTTTCCCGTTGTGGGTCAGATCGACGATGTTCTACTGCTCGGGCTGCTGGCAACGGAGCTGACCACGCTGTTCTTGGACTACTACCGCAACCGCAGACCGGAGCGGACTGTCGCTGAGACCTCCGAACCAAGCACCAGCCCAGCCGCTGTTGACATAGACGCGGTCACGGTCGAGCGTTAACGACCGGAAGAGTAATCTGGCTGCACCTTCGATTCGGCGGCAATCTCGTCAGCATTGCTGCGGTCGTCAACGGCTGGGTCGGGCTGGTTGTCCAAACCGTCCCATACCAGATATTCCAACAGCAGCACGTCAAGCCAGGCTAGATACTCTTCCATACATCGGCCTGCCTCCGCAGAAAGGGGGCAGAGCGGTATTTTACGCCGTAATCTTAACCTACCTTTACGAAGGTACACGACGAGACTTTAACTTTTTAAGTTTCTACTTTAGTGGCAGGGGGACAGAAGCGCGGTTTCGCCGTACACGGCGGTTTCCAGTTGGTCGAGCGCCTGGTCAAAGTTATCGTTGACAATTTGCAGGTCAAACTCAGCGGCAGCAGCGACCTCCTCACGGGCGCGGCTGAGGCGACGGGCGATCGCCGCTTCAGAATCTTGCCCCCTGAGGTGCAAGCGGTTTTCCAACTCCTCCAACGAGGGTGGCAGGATGAATACGCGCCGCGCCTGGGGATAGGTCTGAGCCACCTGACGCGCCCCGTCAAGTTCGATTTCTAAGATGACCGGTTCGCCGCGCTCCACCCGCTCGAGCACTGGCTGGCGAGGGGTGCCATAGCAATTGCCCGCGTATTCGGCCCACTCCAGGAATTGGCCCTGACTCAGCCAGGCGTCGAACTGCTCACGGCTGAGGAAATAATAGTTTTGGCTGTGCACCTCGCCGGGCCGGGGTGGGCGCGTCGTGGCCGAAATGGAGACATAGAGGTCGGGGTGCCGCCGACGCAAAGCCTGGAGCAGAGTGCCTTTGCCGACTCCACTCGGCCCTGTCAGAACGATGAGCTTACCAGACGCCAAGGGTCCCTCCCGAGTCATGAACTTGCAGTCCTAGGTGTTTTTGGTGCTTTCGGATATTAACCCTGCGCCTCACGCCCGCTGCGCCAGAATCGGAGGAACTTGTCAGCAAGTTCAAAATCGAGCGCATTCGACTAGTCGTCTGCATGGCTGTCTTTACCGATCAAGAAGCGGTTGGCGACCGTCTCCGGCTGAATCGCAGACAGAATAATGTGGCTGGAGTCGGTGATGATCACCGCGCGGGTGCGGCGGCCGTAGGTGGCGTCGATCAGTTGCCCCCGGTCGCGCGCATCGCTGATGATACGCTTGATGGGGGCAGACTCTGGACTGACAATGGCAACCACGCGGTTCCCAGACACGATGTTCCCGAAGCCGATGTTGATTAATTTGATTGCCTCCATGGCAGACCCTCGCGTCGGTGGGGAACTTATAGAAACTTAACTAGAGCCTTAACCTCATGGTATCGAGATTTTTCGAGGGCAACAGGCCCAAAAAGGCCAAAACGCCTGATTTCGGGCGTTAAAGGCGACTTTTGGTGCTCTCTCTCGCGGCTAATGATTCCCTGGCGTCAGATTGAGCGAAATCCGTGCAAGCTGTCGATTTCACTACCCTGGTTGCTGCGGTCGCAGAGCTGCGCAGGGGCTGGTTGCCCGCTCGGGTGGAGCAAGCCTACCAGCTCGACCGCACGACCCTCACTCTAGCCCTGCGGACGCTGCAAGGCCGAGGCTGGCTTACGCTGAGCTGGCATTCTCAGGCAGCGCGGCTGCACCTCGGGCAGGCACCGCCGCGCACTCCGGACACCTTCACCTTCAGCGAGCAGCTACGCCACGCGCTCAACGGTTTGGCCCTGACGGAGCTGGCGTTGGTCTCTGCTTGGGAGCGGGTTGTAGATCTGCAATTCGCCCGGCGGCCCGGCGATCCGCTGCAGTGTCACCTGTACGCCGAGATCATGGGCAAGTACAGTAATTTGGTGCTGGTGGATGCGCAGGGGCTGGTGGTCAGCGTCGCCCACCAGGTGAGCGAGCAGCAGTCTAGAGTTCGCCCCGTACTTACAGGGCGTCCCTACGAGTTGCCCCCGGCCTTGACCCTAACCATGCCCAGCCTGAGCGAGCCTTTCGAGCGCTGGCAGGACCGTCTGGCCCTAGTGCCGGGGCCGCTGCGGCGCACCTTGCTCAAGGTCTATCGCGGCTTGAGTTCGCCTCTGGCGCTGTCCCTGGCGCAGCAAGCGGGGTGTGATCCCGAAGCCTCGACAGCAGACTTGACGCCTGAGCAGTGGCAGCGCTTGTTTGACGCCTGGCAAGCCTGGCTGAGTGCGCTGGACCATGAGCAGTTCCAGCCGGGCTGGACCGCGTCTGGCTACAGCGTCTTGGGCCTGCGGCTGCAAGCCCAGGCAGCGGATGTGCACAGCCTGCTCGATCGCTACTACCAGCAGCAGCTAGAGGCACAGACCCTCACTCAGCGCCGTGCGCAATTGCTGCAGGTGCTGAGCAACCGCCTGAGCAAGCTCAACCTCAAAGCGCAGACCTTCCGCAACCGCCTCGGCGAATCGGAGCGGGCCGATGAAATCAAAGCCCAAGCCGACCTGCTGATGGCTCATTTGCACCTCTGGCAGCCAGGGCTAGCGCAAATGGTGCTGCCTCAGTTCGAGACCGGCCAGCCGGTGACCATCGCTCTGGATCCCGAGCGCAACGCCGTGCAGAACGCCCAAGCTCTCTACAAACGTCACCAGAAAGCTCGTCGTGCCCGCGCCGCTGTCGAGCCATTACTGGCGCAGGTGAGCGAGGAGATCCAGTATCTGGAACAGGTCGAAGCTGCCGTGCAGCTGTTGGAAACGGGAGCCGCCGACCTCAAGGCGCTCAACGAGATCCGCGAAGAGCTGATCCAGCAGAAGTATCTCGACGATCCCAGCTATCGGCCCGCCAAAGAGAGCCCTGCGCCTGAGACCAACTTTCGCCGCTATCGCACTGTCCAGGGCCTGGAAATTCTAGTGGGACGCAATAATCGTCAGAACGATTGGCTCACGTTCAAAGTCGCGACCGATTACGATCTGTGGTTCCACGCCCAAGAGATCCCCGGCAGCCATGTGCTGCTGCGTCTGGCGGCGGGGCAGGTGCCAGACGCAGCTGATCTCAACACCGCAGCCGACGTGGCCGCCTATCATAGCCGGGCTCGACAGAGCGAGCAGGTGCCCGTCATCTACACGCGCCCGGCCAATGTGGTGCGGCTCAAAGGGTTTCGGCCTGGGATGATCCGCTATCGCGAGCAGACGGTGATCTGGGGACGGCCCAGCCGCGCCAAAAGTCAGGAGGAGTAAACTTTCGTTGCTGGTGTGTCGTATCTCTTGTTACACTGTGGGATGAAGGAATTGGAACCGGAACTGGCTGCTGCGAGAGCGCACAGCGGCTTCGGGTTTCTTCCTATGCTTAGAGACAACGAACAGTGAACATTGGGGCAACCTTTTCTATGGATCTAGATGGGTTGCCCTTTCCTGTCAGCAACAAGGCTAGGCTCTGTCAATCCTGGCGGCTGGTGATTTTGAGGTAGGGAAGTCTTTCGGCAATTTTAGCCTGATTTTTGGTCAGAGCAAGAGGGTTGCGCCAGGTTTTTGACCTCGGGGTCGGCCGCAAGCGGCGACGGCATCAGTAAGATGATAAGAACAGTTCACCCGTGGGATATGTCGATTCTGTCGGTTTTGGCAGCGATTGGAGTCCTGGCTCTGCTGATTGTGGTTCATGAGCTAGGGCACTTTCTGGCAGCTCGTTGGCAGGGCATTCACGTCAACCGCTTTTCAGTTGGCTTTGGTCCGGTTCTGTGGAAGTACCAGGGCAAGCAGACGGAGTACGCGTTGCGCGGTATCCCTCTAGGCGGCTATGTTGGCTTCCCGGACGACGACCCCACGAGTCCAATTCCGCCAGACGATCCAGACCTGCTCAAGAACCGCCCGATCCTCGACCGAGCGATTGTGATCAGTGCCGGGGTGATTGCCAATCTCCTGTTCGCCTACCTAGTCCTGGTGACCCAGGTCGCGGTGGTCGGCATTCAGCAGGTGAACTATAGCCCCGGCGTGTTGATCCAGGAGGTCCTGAGCCTGCCTAATCAGTCGCAGGCAGCGGCTCAGGCGGGTCTCAAATCGGGGGATACGATTTTGCGGGCCGGGGAGCAAAGCTTTGAGGCCTCAGAGCAGACGGTCGAGCAATTCCGCCAGTTGATTCAGGCCAGCGAAGGTAAACCGCTGCTGATGCAGGTCAAGCGGGGCGACCAGACGCTGAACCTGACCGTGACACCGCAGCCGATGGAGGATAGCTTCAGTATCGGCATTCGGATGCGGCCCAACGTCGCCTCGGTGCAGAACCGCAAGGCTCGGGGATTGGGCGAGATCTTCACGCAGGCTGCCGCAGACTACCAGCGCCTGACCCTGGATATTCTGAAGGGCTTTGGGCAGATCTTGAGCAACTTTGGCGCGACAGCGGGCCAGGTGAGCGGGCCGGTCGGCATAGTCAACCAGGTTTCGCAGTACGCCCGCACCGATCTGAAGACGCTGTTCGTAATCACGGCGGCGCTGAGCATTAACCTGGCGATTATCAACATCCTGCCGTTGCCTGCGCTGGACGGGGGGCAGTTGTCGTTCCTGTTGGTGGAGGCGGTGCGCGGCAGACCGCTGCCGGAGTCGTTCCAAGCGGGAGTGATGCAGACTGGGCTGTTCTTGCTGCTGGGGCTGGGCGTGTTCCTGACGGTGAAGGACACGCTAGCCTGGATCAGCCAGAGAGCGCTCCCCTAGCATGGCGGTTACCCGAAAGCTGTCTGCCCAGCAGCAGCGAGCCCTGGAGGTGCTGCTTCAGCTCAAGCGCCTCTACCCCCAAGCCCCCTGCACCCTGACCTACTGCACACCCGTGCAACTGCTGGTTGCCGTAATTCTTTCGGCCCAGTGTACCGATGAGCGGGTCAACCAGGTAACGCCTGCCTTATTTGCGCGGTTTCCAGATGCGCAGGCGTTGGCACAGGCAGACCCCGAGGAACTGGAAAGCCTGGTGCGCTCAACTGGGTTCTATCGCAATAAGGCAAAAAACATCCGCGCCACTGGCCGCATGCTGCTGGAGGATTTCGGCAGCGAGGTGCCCCAGCGCATGGAGGATCTGCATAAGCTGCCTGGTGTGGCCCGCAAGACGGCCAATGTGGTCCTGGCCCACGCTTATGGCATCAACGCGGGGGTCACTGTGGACACTCACGTCCGGCGCTTGAGCCGTCGCTTGGGCTTTACGCAGCACGAAGACCCCATCCGCATTGAGCGCGACTTGATGAAACTGGTGGCCCAAGCGGATTGGGAGAACTGGTCGATTCGGCTGATTTACCACGGTCGCGCCGTCTGCACTGCGCGCAAGCCGAACTGCCCAGCTTGTACGCTGGCTCCTCTATGCCCCTCAGCGGGGACGTTCGGCGCGTAGTAAGCTCCTTTTTTTAGCATTGGCGATCATGAAGCGACGGGTGCTGCTGCTGCTGGTTTGGGGCCTGGCTGTCAGAGCAGCGATTGCGCTTTGGCTGCCGCCCGGCTTTGATGAGGCCTACTATTTTGCCTACACGCTGCACCCCAGCCTGAGCTACTTCGATCACCCGCCGTTGGTGGCGCTGAGCACGGGTTTGGGTCCCTGGCTCACAGGCGAGGTATCTCAGCTGACGATTCGCTTGGGGGCGTTGGCGTTGCACACGTTCAGCCTGGTGTTGCTCTATCTCACTAGCCGAAAATTATTTTCGGC
Organism: Leptolyngbya sp. SOY_34_metabat_272; assembly: GCA_031399305.1. Lineage (GTDB taxonomy): Bacteria > Cyanobacteriota > Cyanobacteriia > FACHB-261 > FACHB-261 > FACHB-261. The sequence goes on along the minus strand of JANNOU010000114.1, from coordinate 1,326 downwards.
CAGGGTGGCGACCCTAACGCTGGCGATTGCTACGGGCATCCCATTTTTTCAAGTGGGCTTTGGGGTGCTGACTTTGCCCGATGCGCCGCTGATCTGTTTTTGGAGTGCCAGCCTGTGGCTGGCGGCCCATGAGTTTTTCGACCCCACGGCTGAGCTGCTGCGACGCTATCGGCCCAGTGCCCGGCTGGCGGGGCTGGGGCTGCTGGTGGGGCTGGCCTGCTTGAGCAAATATCACGGGTTTTTGCTGGGGCTGGGCTTGGTGCTGTTCTGTGCGCTCAGCTCGCGTCACCATGTGGCGCTGCGGTCGCCTTGGAGCCTGCTGGGGCTGGGGCTGTTTTTGGTCGCCCTGTCGCCGGTGCTGGTGTGGAATGGGCAACATGACTGGGCCTCGTTTCGCTTTCAAGGTCTGCGGGCGGTTCCCGATGTCGCTTACAATTTTCAGGCTTTGCTGGGGGTGTTGCTGGTTGAAATCGGCTGTCTGTTTCCCAGTTTCGGCCTGCCTTTGTGGTGGGTGAGCCTTCATAGCATGGTTGCTCTGCTGAGTCCGCCTCAGGCGCGCGACCAACGGGTCTTGCGAGCAGCTTCAGCGCTGCGTGAACAGCAGCTTTTGTTGCTGTGCGTTTCGCTGCCAGTTATGGTCGGCTTTACGCTGCTGGGTGGGACGCGTCCTGTGTTGCCGAGTTGGCCGATGCCGGGCTTCTGGGGCGTCACACCGCTGTTGGGCTATCAGATTGTGAGGGGTTGCAAGCAAGCCCCTCGCCAGCTTCAAGTCTGGCTTTGGGGCTCTGGAGTGGGGGTCTGCTTGATCTTCACTGTTGTGCTGCTGCAGGTCACCGCTGGCTTTTTGCAAAAAGATGGCAAGTTTGCGCCGTTTGGTGGCTTTTTGCCGCTTCAGACGGATGCCTCGATCCAACTGGTGGATGTCCGACAACTACGCCAGGGTTTTCTGGACTCACCGGCCTTGAGCACGGAGTTGGAGAAGGCTGACTTTGTGTTTACCAATCGCTTTTTTAGCAGTGGCTATGTCGCGATGGCGCTGGATCCGCTGATCCATAAACCGATCACCTGTTTTGATGTAGATCCGCGTGGCTTTGCCTATTGGAGTCGGCCTGAGCAATGGGTGGGCCAGCAAGGGCTCTACATCACGTCCAATCTCTATGAGCCGCTGCTAGCTGCTTCCACGCCGTATAGCGACTATTTCGCCTCGGTGACTAAAGTGGGCAGCCTGCCGATTCGCCGGGGTGGGGCAACTCTGCAGGTCTTCGACATTTACCGCTGCGAAAATCTGCGGCGTCCTTATCGGTGGCCTGTTGGTTTCCCCGGAGC
>JANNOU010000196.1:0-4315 GCA_031399305.1 Leptolyngbya sp. SOY_34_metabat_272 | reverse complement strand
CGCCGCGCGGCCCGCGGCCCGGTGTGGTGGCCGGGGGGGGGGGGACCCCACCCTTGCCCTCTGCTTGCGCGACTCGCCCTTCAGGGGCGGGCGGCGGTTTTGATGGTCGCCCGCCCCGCCCACGACACTTGCACTGGCTCTAAGTGAGCCCACTTCAGCTCGGCCCAGGCACTGGCTGAGTCTCGGTTGCCCTCAGATCTGGGGCCGGCTCCAGAAGCTCAAGTTGCGGCGGCGGCAATGGCTAGACGCGAACTGGCTATCGGCTCAGGATGGCCAGGGTTTGAGCCCCGGCCACCCCATCTTCGGTCAGACCGTGGAAGCGCTGGGCCGCAAGCACTGCTGCCTGCGTCTCGGAGCCATAGACGCCATCAAGGCTTCCTCGGTAGAAGCCCTGATTGGTCAGCAGGCGCTGCAGTTCAGCCACGTCAGTAGCGTTGCTGCCCTGGCTGGCCCCAGTGTGCAGGGCCTGGAGCGTCTCAACTCCAGCCACACCGTCTTGGGTCAAACCATGAGCCTGCTGAGCCGCCAGAATAGCCGTCTGGGTCAGCGTTCCACAGACGCCGTCAATCGCTCCAGAATAGAATCCCCGAGCTTGGAGCAGCGCTTGGGTTGCTGCGCCGCCCTGCGGACAGGCGCTGAATTCCTCGTCGCTGGCTCCGTCACTGGCGCTTCCCAGTAGGCGCTGTCGCGTCTCGGGGCCGACAATGCCGTCTGCCGCCAAGCCGTGCGCCTGCTGAAATCGCCGCACAGCTGCCTCAGTGCGAGGCCCAAAGCCGCCGGTTGCGGGCAGCCCCAGCGCCCGCTGAATCTGCGCCACTTCAGGGCCTGAATCCCAAATTCCGGTCGCCTGCGCGCCCCCGGCGGTGAGCGTGGAAAGCAGCGCCAGCAAAATTGTCAGCCGTCTGGGAGGCGGGAATCGCCGGGCTTGCCGGGCAGGAACGGTTGGCTGCCGACTGACTCCGCTTCGCGCAGAAGATTCGTCAGCCTGCGGAGTGTGAGCGAAATTTTGGATCTCCATAAACGCCACCTGAGGTCTTGCTAATTTAAGCCGTGGGCACCACTAGATTCAGGCGAGACGGGAGCCCCAGCGCAAGGCGCTTAACCGTCCTCACCTGCGGCTTAAGCTAGCATGCACACCCCGGCCTTGTAATCAGCTCAGGCGCTAGGGGTGGGGGCTGATACGGCTGGCGAAGCTTAGCTTATTGCAAACCGGCCAGAACCAGCTCCAGATTGCGCTGAGCGGCGGCGAGAGCCTGCGCAGGCGTGGCCTTGCGGAGCAACACTGCCTCCAGGGCTCGGCCCAGGGCTCTAGACACATAAGGATAAGTGGGCGCAAGGGGGCGCACCCGCCCCGCCTGCATCTGATCTAAAAACACTTTCAGCGCCGGTTGCTGGCTGATAAACGCTTGGTATTCCGGGGTTTGGCGAGCCTTGAGATTCACCGGTAGATAGCCGGTCCGCGTGGCCCAGGCGCTCTGAAATTCTTGGCTGATCGCGTACTCGGCAAATTGCCACGCCGCCGCTTCGCGCTCCGGCCTGGTCTTGAACAGGAACAGGTTCTCGCCGCCTATCGCTGTGGCTGGCTTTTCTGCCCTGGGGATTGGCATCACGTTGAAGTTGACGCCCACCTGCTGGAACTGCCCCAGGGTCCAGGGACCAGTAATCTGCATCGCGACCTTGCCCGCAAAGAAATTGTCGGTCTCGTAGCCGCGCTCGGGCTGAGAAAGCACTACAGACCCGTCTTGGATTAGCTCCTGCCACAACTGCAAAGCGGCTTGCGCGCCGGGGGTGTCTAGACTCGGGCGGCCAGCTTGGACCAACTCACCGCCCGCGCTCCACAGGAACGGCAGCCAGGTGAACACCGCGAATTCTTCTTTGCCTAGGGCCAGAAAAATGCCGTGTTGGTCAATGCGCCCGTCTCCGTTGGTGTCGCGGGTGAGCTGCCGGGCTACCTCCCGAAATTGTGGCCAGGTCCGTGGCAACTCGCGAATCCCGGCAGCGGCAAACAGATCGGGCCGATAGAACACACCCAGGTTGTTGACGCCAAAAGGCACTGACCAGGTTTGGTTGCGAAAGGTCATGCCCTCGCGCAGGGCCGGATCCAGCTCCGGAGCGATGGGCGAAGTGCGCAGAAAATCATCTAGAGGCCGAATCGCATTCAGCTCCACCAGTTGGCCGGTGAACATGGGCGGGAACCAGAGCAGGTCCGGCGGCGCACCCCCCACCACAGCGGCCAGGATCTTGGGGATTTGCTGGTCGGACTGGCCCACATAGTACGAATCCACCTGAATCCCTGGATGGGCGGCGTTGAAGCGCTGGACCAGCTCATTGAGAACCTCCCGATTGGGCGGCGGATTGACGCCCTGCCACAGAGTTAAGTGGATGACCTCGGACCGCTGCTGACCACAGCCTGCCAACAGCAGAGAACCAGCCAGCAGCACAACGACCAGCAGACGCGCGCTCCAGGAGCGGAGCCTAAACAAGCGAGGTGGCAATGTCATGACAGAAGCGACGGACGTAACCCTTCCAAAAACGGCACCTCAAAGCACTTTGGGTGCATTACCGGACCGTGACCAAAGTAGCCCTCCTCTCCGAATAGTTCTCCATGGTCAGCGGTCAAAATGATATGCGTGTTGGTGGGACACTTGCTCAACAGTTGACCGATCAGGCCGTCAATGTATTCAACGCAGCTGATCTGCTGTCGACGGAGGCGCTGCATCTCCTCCTGTCCATCGAAAAACTTTTTGCTGTCTACTTCCTCGCCAGACTTGAGTAGCTCATCCATGTTCTTGAACACGCCGTGAACTCCAGAAATGCGTGGCAGGGATTCACCCTCTAGCATGTATGGGTAATGAGTTTCTCCTAAATTCAGGAAGTAAAAACGCAGGCTATCGTCTGGGAATTCGATTTCATCTACCATCGTGGCAAAGTCATTGTGATGCGGCATCAGCCGATAATCATCAAAGTACTTGTTGATGCTCGTGAACTGGTTTAGCACTGGCATCGAAACACGGGCAAAGGTCTCGTAATCCAACCCTTGGAGCACCTTGGGCAGAGACAGATGAGGCACGAAAGTTTTGAACGACAAATCTGGGATTCCCAGGCGGTCGATCCATTTTGCAAACTCGTGTTTGTACACCTCAGAAGCAAACACGCCACGCGGGCTAGTATGAGGAACCATGCCCATGAGCAGGGCGTAGTGGGACGGGGAGGTCCAAGAGGCATAGCTGTAGCGACACTCAGCTATGCCCAGTCGATCCATATTCGGCGTTGAGGCTGCCTGGTAGCTGTCATAGCGACAGCTATCCATAATGATGTAGACGAGGTGATTAGGCATAGGGTTTCATGGATAGGCGAGAGCAGTTGCTTTCAGAGGTATCACACATTCCGACGGAAGGGCCAAGCCAGCTCAGGGTAGCCATGACCACATCTCAACCTGAACAAAGCGGGTGATGGGTTGGGTGAAAGCGACTATCACAGGCCGAGTTCCTGCTTCGATCTTGGCGTAGCCAGTCATGCCCTGTTTGAGGAGCTTCTGCGAAGCGGGAATTTCAACGACCACTTTGACCACACGCCCCTCGGACTCAGAAACCGCGACGGGTTCGACGGAGACTACGCGTCCAACGATCGATTCATTGGCATAGGCGAGAAGTCTGATTTGCACGTTTGCGCCGACCGCAATGCTGCCCAGATCGTACTCCGGTACCTGAACCTCGCCCAGTACATTCCGCGCATCTTCAGCGACCGCAAATGTATCCCCCTGTCTCAAATAGCTGCCTACTTTGCGCTCGAGATAGGGAGTGATCACATATCCCTCAAAAGGCATTACTAACTGCGTTCGCTTCAGTTGGTCTTTAGCGTAGGTTAATTCTTGTTGAAGGCGATTGAGCTCCGCACGAGCCTCTTTGATGTCATCTGGATGAGAACCACTCAGGATCAGTTTCAGATCGGCTTGCTTTTTCTCCAAACTTTTACCCACTGAGTCGAGGCTGTCACGTGCCCCCATGACGTTAATTCGATCAATCTGGGCCTTGGTCTGCGCCTCTTCAAACAGTTGCAGGGAATAGGCCCCCTCCCGATATAAAGTCCCCAGGCGTCCAACCTCGCGGGCGCTCAGGTTTTCCCTGGCGACAGCTGCGGCCAGCGAGCTTTTCGCGACTTCTACCTGCTTGTTGGACGCCTCGACCTCTTTTTGAGCAACCACCACTTCTTCTGGACGAGGTGTCGCCAGCAATTTATCGAGCTTAGCCTGCTGCGCGTTCACATTTTGCTGGAGGGTCAGCACATTGTTTTCCAGATCGACCGCCTGCAGGGT